>NZ_WNIF01000010.1:0-217851 GCF_009725845.1 Bombella sp. ESL0378
GAACAAGCACGATGGATGTTGCTGGTGTTCTGCTCTCCAGCAATGCCGCTGTGACGGATGCAGGCATTACGGCACAGATTACAAACCGCATCAATCTGGACCTCTCCTATATCGGCCAATATGGCAATCACTCTACCGAAAGCGGTGCTACAGGTAGTGTGAATGTAAGCTTCTAAGGCCTAGAGGTCATAAGGACTTTATGTAAAAGGCGGCCCCAAAAAGGCCGCCTTTTTTTGTCACTTAAAGACTTGGCATCGACAAAAAATAATTTTCTAACCGTTTCGTATCATCCTATAGTGAAGCAGCCTTCCCGCGCCCTTTGGGGGCCGCATGCCCTCTCTTGCTGCCCTATATAGACAATATGCCTCCTTATTACGGCTACTCTACTCCCTCATAATAAGCAGCCTCATTTTATATGAGGTCTATATCCCCGCTTATGCGCGTGCACCGTTGGTGAATCTCGGCAATGCCACTGCAGCGGGGGAGGACTCCCCCAAGACCCTCTTTGATAACCTCTCCCACAACATCTTCGATATACCGCCTTTAGGCAGCCTTTATAGCCTGCTCTCCCCTTTCCCGAATTGGAGCAATCACCTCACCCTCCTCGGCGCAATGGGGGGCTGCGGAGCCAAATGGCCAAAATCGGCCTTGTTCTAGCCGTTCAAGAAACATCAGAACTCTTTGGCAATGTCTCTGGTGGGTTCCGCCGCGGAGCAGCTTATGACGGTATGACAACAGCCGTCCTTCAGCTCAACACACAGCGCGCTTTTGGATGGTCGGGCGGGAGACCTTCCAAATCAGTATGGAGCAAATACACGGCCGTAATCTCAGTGCGGATAATCTTGGTGTGTATCAAACTATCAGCGGGATTGAGGCCGACCGCTCCACCCGCTTATGGAAAATGTAGTTTGACCAAAAATTCCTCGACCAACAAGCTCTTGATATTAAAATCGGCCAACAGAGCTTGGACCAAGAATGGATGGTCAGCAATAACGCCCTCGTCTTTGCCAATACGATGTTCGGCTGGCCGATGCTCCCCTCTGCCGACCTCCCCGGTGGTGGCCCAGCCTCTCCTCTTGCCAGCCTTGGGGGACGTGCCCGGTATCATGTCGTAAAGCCACTCTACATCCAAGCAGGCATCTTTAGTGGTAGCCCCGCTTATGCCCGCACTGGCGATGCCCAAAAGAGCAACCGCTCCGGCACAAGCTTTGTCCTCAATCGCGGTATATTTGCTATTGCAGAACTCCAATATGCGCGTGGCGAGCTAAAACATATCGCCTCACCTGAGGAGGCCACAACCCCGCCCTATGTCTATCGTCTAGGCGGTTGGTATGATTCCGAACCCTTTGCTGACCAATATGGGGATGAACATGGCATCGCCCTAAGCTCCCCCCAAAGTACCGGTAGGGCACGCCTCCATCGTGGGGCCTTTAGCCTCTATGCCGTGGTTGACCAAATGCTCTGGCATAGCCATCACAATTTAAGCCGCACTCTGGCTCTCTTTGCCCGTGTAATGGGCACTCCGCAATCACACCGCGTGCCGATTGATTTCAGCATGAACTTTGGCTTCACCTTAAAAGACCCTCTCCCCTACCGCCAAGATGATACGTTAGGCCTCGGGATGGGCTACACCCATGTTAGCCACGCCCTGGCAAAATATGATCGCGCCGTGCGGAACTATTCTGGCACCTATAACCCTACCCAAACCGGCGAAACCTATATGGAGCTGATGTATCAATGCCAGATGACAGGCTGGCTCCAACTTCAGCCGGACTTCCAATATCTCTTTAACCCCTCTGGGGGCATCCCCAACCCACTCCATCCCACACGGCGCATTAAGGATATTGCCGTCCTTGGGCTGCGCGCCATCATTGCTCTGTAAGGATAGACATCATGCGCATTAAACCGCTCTCCTCTCGCCCTTTTACCCTCCTTGCTCTTGGCTTCTTGCTTGGCTGGCAGCTCTCCTCCACGCAGGCTCAGGCTGCCCCAAAAGGGTTTTTAGAGACCATCCACCGCCATGCCATGCTCGCTTCCACTAGCCCCGGTAATGGCGACCTCAACCCTTATGCGATTTATGTTGTCCCCCAAGATATGGGAAGCCTGAAGAAAAATGAGGTACTTGTTACTAATTTTAACAACGTCAATAATCTGCAAGGTACAGGCACAACCATTGTTGCTTACTCTCCCGTAACGAAAAGCGTACGCCTCTTTGCCAGCGCGCCCGCTCATCTCGCCGCCTGCCCTCCGGTGGTATAGGCTTTACTACGGCTCTCACAGTGCTCAAATCCGGCTGGGTGATTGTCGGCAGCACCCCAAGCAAAGATGGCACAACCGGCACAAAGGGCGATGGTTGCTTGCTCGTCTTTGATGCAAACGGCACCTTTACCACGGCATGGAAAGGCCCGCTCATCACTGGCCCATGGGGCAATATTGCCAGCGTAGATAATGGCGATAAGGCAGTGCTTTTTATCTCCATGGCCGCAGCGGGCTTGCCCAGCCCTTATGTGAGCGACCCTGTCACCCATTATCCCCCCATCTTACATAATGCGACAGTGGTACGCTTTAACCTCGACATCCCCGCAGGCAAGCCCCCTGTTATCGCCCAACAAACCGTCATTGCCAGTGGTTTTGCTGGGCGTGCGGACCGCGATAACTTCCTCTTTGGCCCCACAGGCTTAGCCCTAGATACTGATGGCACATTATACGTCACCGATGGCTATGATGAGGAAGTCACCGCTATTGATAACGCCCTCACCCGCACCGAGCCTGTAACACGCCAAAATGATGCTGTTGGGCGCATTATCACCAAAGGCAAATTGCTCAACTGGCCTTTAGCGATGATTTGGGTCCCCGGCCATCATTTGCTTGTTGCCAATGGCCGTAATGGGCAAGTGGTAGAGATTGACCCGGTGGCGAAAAAACAGCTTTACGCCCAATGGGTAGATAATGACCAAGCCCAGCAACCACCCGGTAATGGCGACCTCTTTGGCCTTGCTATGACACCAGATAATAAGGGTTTTTATTATGTCGAAGACGATATGAATACCCTCAATGTCAGCCTACCATAAGGGTGAAAGCCATGGCTCATCTCCTCACACGCCGTAAAGCTCTAGGCACTGCTCTTAGTATGGCTGGGCTGGGCTGCCTCGCCCCGCACCATGCCTGGGCGACATCCCCCGCAGAGTTCCTCCACCAATCGGGTATTACCCTGCCACAACTGCCTTTTCTCTATTTCCTCACGCTGGATATCACGACCGAGAACCGCCATGATGTTGCCCAGCTTATGCAACGCTGGACGGACGCCGCAGCGGCCCTTATGGCAGGGAAGCCCATCCCCAGCCTTGTTGATTCTGATGAGACATACGGCCTGCCTCATCAGGCCTTAACGCTGACCTTTGGCTTTGGCCCCACCCTATTTACCAAAGAGGGGAAAGATAGGTTCGGCCTCGCTACCCAACGGCCCGCCCCCTTAGCCGACCTCCCTCGCTTTACAGGGGACCAGCTTGTCCCCGCCCATACGGGGGGCGATTTGTGCATCCAAAGCTGTGCCGATAATCCGCAAACGGCTTTTCATGCCATCCGCATCCTCACCCGCCTTGCTGATGGCATCGCCACACCACGTTGGGCACAAACGGGCTTCCTCCCTGATTTTGGGCCGCACCAAACGGACCGCAATCTTATGGGCTTTAAAGATGGAACCATGCAGCCCAATATTGCCGACCCTGCTGTTGCTAAGCGCGTCCTCTGGGCCGCAGATGATGATAAAGCATGGATGGCAGGCGGGACCTATCTCGTTGCCCGGATTATCCGCATTGCCCTAGAGCATTGGGACCGCACCAAAACCAGCTTCCAAGAGGAGACAATGGGGCGGCAAAAACGCAGCGGGGCCCCTATTGGGGGGCATCATGAGTTTGATCCCCTCACCCTCAAGCAAACCGATAAATACGGTAATCCCATCACGGCGGAGGCTTCCCATGCACGCCTTGCCGCCCCAGAAGAGAATGGCGGAGCGGAGTTTTTAAGGCGCGCTTACTCCTACGATAATGGCCTAAGCTACATCGCAGAGCGTTGGCCCCCGTGGCGACAGGGCAATGAGTTTGATACTGGCTTGATGTTCCTTGCCTATCAGCAAGACCCACGCAAAGCCTTCACCCGCATTTTTGAGCGTATGGCAAAGTTCGATATGATGAACCAATACACAACCCATATTGGCAGCGGTCTGTTTGCCTGCCCCGGCTATCGTAAAAGTCATTATCTCGGTGAGGACCTGCTAGCCTCACGCTAAGAGCGTCACTCTCTAACGCAACACAACCCCGTTATAGCTAACGAGGTCTCCTATAGGGCGCACATCCCCGCATAACGTGGGCTGATGATGCGCCCATACCTATTATAAGGGCCGTTTTGCTCTTGCAAAACGCCCGGAAGCCTAGCCATATCAAACATACTATACAATTCCTTAAACAGAGTATGATATGGCCTCACCCATCACCCCCATTTTTACCGGTTTTTGCCTTGGTGCCTCCGCAATTATCGCCATTGGAGCGCAAAATATCTTCATTCTCCGCCAAGGGTTAAAACGCGAGCATGTACTACCCATCATCCTATTTTGCGCAGGGGTAGATGCGGTAATGATTACGCTCTCTATTTTGGGAGTGGGGCAAATTGTGCAAACAGTTCCCTACCTTACCACCCTCCTCACCTATGGCGGTGCAGCCTTTCTCCTCTGGCAGGGGATACAGGCTATACGTCATATGATGAGCAATAACTACATCACCTTAGAGGAACAACCGCCCCAAAGCCTTAAAAAAGTCATGGCGATGACGTGCGGCTTTACATTACTCAACCCCCATTTGTACCTAGATACAGTCTTGCTTATGGGGTCCGTCAGCTTGACTCAGCCAGAAGCCAGCCGCCCTTATTTTGGCCTAGGGGCCATAGCTGCTAGCTTTGTGTGGTTTCCCCTCCTTGGCTATGGCGCACGCATTTTGCGGCCCTTTTTTAGCAATCCCCTCTCATGGCGCGTATTAGATGGGATAACGGCCCTCATCATGCTCACTTTAGCGGGCACACTTCTCTACCACGCCGCTATAACGGGCCTATAACGCACCACACAAAAAGAAAGGGCCACCAAATGGTGGCCCTTTTCCGTCTCACAAAAGGTCTCCCCCAACATAGGGGGAGATATGGTCTTAGAAGGCAACCTTAATAGACCCTGTGGCCCCACTATCAATAGAGTGGTTCCCGTATTGCCCGATATAGGACAGGTCAAGGTCAATCCGATTCGTCAGCTTAGCGGAGACACCAGCCTTCGTCACAGCAGCATCACGGGAGAGCAGCACACCAGTGATGTTCATATTATCCCCACCATCGAGGAAACGCTGCCCACGGCTAGACCCCAAGGAGCCATAAGCCCGCCGGTAAGCGGCCATGACATGGGCATGCATCCGCAAATCACCAATCCGGAAGTCCTGACCCGTACGGAAGCCGAAGGTCGTAAAGCCAACGCTGCGGTTCCCGGAGTGGCTGTAAAGAGCCGCCGCCCCATGTTCGTGGAAGCTACCCGCATATTGGTTTACATAAGCCCCCTCGACAAACGGCTCAAACTGGAGCTTGCCGACATTCATCTTATAGCTCAGCTCCGTAAAGGCGCGTGCCGTACCATCACGATAATGGCTTGTCTGGCGCCCACCAAAGCCAAGCACATCAACATGGCGGCGCGTATTCATCAAGTTCCATGTGTAGAACGCGCCCAACTTCAAGTTGAACCGCCCCCAATGAGACCCAGCATAGGCACCAATGCTGATGTTATTGCTGTTACCAGAGGAATTGCTCGCTCTGTTTGTGTTGAACATGGAATGCCCGTAGGAAATCATGCCACCAACACGCCAGCGATTGGCCACCGGAGCATCCGCCCCCATAACAAAGCCTGCGGTCTGATGATGCAAGGCATCGACACTACCGCCGCCGCCATTATGCCCCATGCTCCCATAAGCCTGACCCCACATGACAGCATGATCACGATAGCAACGGGATTCCTTGCGCCGTGTATAGAAGTCATACCGCCCTTGAGAGGAGACATAATCACCATCATGGCAACCAGCATCTGCCAGCCTATCCAGCACAGCCTGCTCTAGCAGGTAGCTATCCTGGATAAGAGCCGTACGGGCAGACGCATGAATTTCACCAGAGAGGTTATTCATAGCCCGACGTGCTTCTTGAGCCGTCATCACACCAGAAACGGCTCTCACAACATCACTACTACTCGGCAGGCTATCCAACCCATGGCCAACAGCCGCTTCGTTACGGGTGTTGGCCACACTGCTGAAGGAGACATCACTACGATCGTAGATAATATCAACAGCATGATCCTCGAACACAGTGTAAGGCGCGACGAACAGCGAGCCTGTCCCTAGGTTCCCCGTCAAGGCGTTATCATGATTTGCTGTCACTTTACCGGTTGCTGTTAAGATACGATACGCATCACCAGCAAAAATCCGGCCATCGCCCGTCCGCTGAACATTGAGCGTTGCGCTATTAAGAGCCGCATCACCATTAACGTGGATCTCACCACTGGTAAGCTGCCTAAAGCTCCCGCTAACCGTCTTGCCCGTCGGGGTCGTTGTCGCATCACCATCACGCAGAGTGAGATCCCCCGCGCTCGCATTTGGCGTATAAGCTGTCGCATTCTGCAAGACGATGCGATTATTCGTTGCGGTTGTCCCCGCGCCGACAGACAAGATGGACTGATGGCCATCAGTGCCATTCATCGTCAGGGCGGTACCTGTGTGATTCAGCGCACCGATATTCAACGTACCGGTAGAATGACCCCAGTTCGCCTCAAGCGTACCACCACCGGCAACAGTCGTTACAGGAGCCGCACCATAATCATTCACGTCCTGCTTCGTATTACCTGTAAGCTTGCCGCCGTCACCAACGCTCAACCCTGCAGAAGAAGACAGATTCACATCAGAGGCCACGCCATCATCTGTCCCCAGAGCCAATGCGCCCTGATCAATGACTGTCTGACCCGTGTAGTTATTCTGGTGCCCATTAATATAGAGGGTACCTGCACCTGTTTTGACAAGCCCACCTTGGCCACGATCTAACAAATTACCCATGATGTAGGTATTCTGACCGTTAGTGTCGAACGTCCCACGCCGAACATCTGTCGCATAATGCCCATCAGAGAGATAAATGTCAGACGCGATGTGCAGGTCAGAGCCCTGACGATTCTGGATAACACCGTTACCAAACAACGTGAACGCATTGGCCTGAGTGGATGTGCTGACAATACCCGGATTGCCTCCAACATCACCAGCAATCAACGTGCCCTTCTTGACCGTGGCGAAGGAAGCATCACCATCACCAACTTTCAAGAAGCCATCCCGCGTAATGCGGACCTGACCTTCACTGTTGATGGTCCCACCATGGGTCACCCCAACAGCATACAGAGTCGCATCCTGCTTATCTTCACCAATCGTCAAGCCACCCTTGCCGATATTGAGGAGCTGACCACCATCCAATGCATTAGCATCCGTTGCCAAGCCCGGCGGAATAGCCCCAACGCCAACCGTGCTGCCCGGTGTACCACCAACACTAACGCTATAAGCTGAAATCTCGCCACCGCTCTGCAAGCTTACGTTACCATAACCTTGACCACCGACAACCAAGTTACCAGTGCTGCCCGTGCCGGTAAGATCTACACGAGACACCACATCCGTATTGTGGTTCCCGTAAATCCCATTACCAACGGTCAAGACACCGTAAGAGCCTGCCTCTTTACCAAGTGTCAGGTTACCGCCAACGGCAACCGTCCCGCGCTCACCTACCGTTAAGAAGCCAGTCCCAGCATTACCCACAACAAGGTTGCCTGTATTGCCGGTATTCTTCAAGGTCAGACTAGATGTTGCCCCTGTATCACCTTGGCCAGAGGGCAAATCACCCGTCACATTTTTACCAGTGACGATAACATTACCAACACCAGCGGCCTTATCAGCGATGACCATATTACCATCGGTGGTTAAGCTACCACCATTTTGTAGGATAAACCGGTTATTATCGTCACCCCGTGCAGCTTTATCGTTGGTGTAATCTTTCTGACCACCAAGATCGCTCCCGATGACAACATTACCCCCACCGGTAATATTGATAGCACCTGTTTTACCTGCATAGGAGTCAACCGCGAGGTTCCCCTTCCGCAGTAGAAGGGCCGTCTCAGGGCTACCATCAACATGAGTCAAATTAACCTGACCCGTCAGATGAGTAACACTATTTGCCTGGTCTAAGACATTTACGGACTCACCAATAACCCCGTCTGTCGCATCACGCAGAAGCTGACCTTGCCCGGAAATATTATTGGAGATAACGCGATAATTTTCACGCGCTGCACTATTGGGCGAATGGTTAGGATTATTAGGTGTATCAGCCAGCGTATTTGTAGCCCAAGCAAGATTGACCGTACCCGTTTTGCCGATAGTAATCGCGCTAGAAGGATCAATCTTACCGGCCTGATTATATGCATCTTGCAGAGCACTATTATAGGCCTGACTGCCCTTATAGGACGCAGCCGAACCTTGAGTATTATGCTCCAATGTACGCGCAGCCAAACGTTGATCATACGGCGTAGATGGTGTGGAAGACCCAACAATACCACCCAACTGCAATGTACCATCTTGGACAGTTGTTGTGCCGGTGTAAGTATTATTCCCCAGCAGGGTCAATGTCCCAGAGCCTGTTTTATTCAAGCTCCCCGTATAGCTGTTGCCAGACACATCTTTATAGTTGGCAATATCACCAGCAACAGTAATACCCGTTGCATCCTGCTTACCACTAATTGGATCCAACGGCGTGGAGGCATTAACAGCGGCATTTGTGGCATTAAAGGTAGCTGTACCAGCGATGCCAATATTCATATCCGTATGGAGTGGGTCAACACCCTTCCCATCAGAGCCAGCATCCGTCCGGTTTGCCAATGTACCATCTATGATGGAGAATTGTGTGCTCTGAGGATAATCAACATTGGAGACGATAGCATTCTGGCCATAATTCTGCGTAATGCCATCCGTGCGACCGTAATTATAAACGACCTGCTGATGCCCTGTCAGGCCATTATCTGTGCTGCCATCAGGCATAGTGTTGGTTAATGCAACCTCACTATCCCCAGCAATAAGAGTACCACGCCGCCCAACAATCAAGTTGCCACGTACAGTATCGTAAACGTCATTCGTGGTGCCGTTATTACCATTTTGCGCCCCATCAGTCGTGCTAACGAGCTGAGCATCACCGAAGGAGATAACACCCTTACTCTCAATCACACCACTACGATCGACAAGGACAACACCTTTGCCGCTATTGATTGTGAGGCCACCATCACCAGCAACAAGCTGAGACCCATCACCCGTGACGTAAATAACGCCACCATTCCCACCGACATAGTTCGTGACGGAAACAGTACGCGCCGTAACAGCACCACCATTTTGGACAATAAGCTCACTATTGCCCGAGCTAGTAATCGTCCCAGTCGTATCAGGTGTTGGGTCATTATTACCAACGATCAAAGAGCCAATGATGGTATTCGGCGTTGCGCCCGCTACATCACCATTCATATGTAAGGCACTGTTACGGTCCACAATCATGTGAGCCGCATCTTTGGCCAAATAGCCAACCTCTGTCACACCTTGCGAGTTGATTGTCCCCCCATTCTGAAGGACCAAACTCCCATTACCCCGGACAAGAGTATAACCATCATAATTAATAGTCTTATCCAGAGTCACAATATTATTCTTCTGTGTTGATGCTGGGTCAGAACCCGCACCAACCATCATCCCAGAAGACGCCTGAACGAACGGCAACTTTTTGTTATTTGTTGTATCTGTAACGTAAGCCGTGCCTTGCCCAAAGAAGCCACTTTTGACCCCATTAGGACCCGTTGGCAGGCTTGCTTTCTCGCGCTCTAAAATCTGCGAGGCAACAGCATCTGTCGGATGATCGGTGTCACCGGAAAGGTCACCATTAGCGTTATAAACACCCGTCACACCAGAATCATCAAGGCCCGTTACAGCAGCATCATAAGCATCAGCTGCACGGGCAGGCGTATAAATACGCCCGAACGGCGTCATTTCTACGCAGAACAATGCCGCTGTAAACAAGAGTTTGTTGCGCATATTTCCTCCCCGCGCCCAAGAACCACACCCACTGAAATGGGCTCTCAAAGACTCGTATCGTTACAGATAAAAACCTTACGCTAAGGTAACCAAGAATTAACGCTATATCAATATAGATTAATCAAAAATAATTTTTTTATTACAAGGATGAAAAAAGGATATAATTTTTTAATGGTTTTCTATCCAAAAGTAATGGAAAATAAAACATCCTTTTGGATGTGTATTGGATAAGTAAATTATCGATATGAGAAGGATTACGCCTTGTTGTATAGCAAAGTAAAAAAAATATTTTTTTATTGTTTATTTCTAAAAAACTATTTTTTTAAATAGTGAATGAGATAGGAATCTGCCGCGGACGCTCCAACCCTAAGCGTTCTGCTTGTTGTAGCAAATCTGCTAACGTAATATTGCCTAACTTGCCTTTTATGCCATCATTTAACTCTTCCCATAAAGGCTTCATCACAAGTGTCCTTAAAGGATTATCCTGCTCCACCGGGAAGCAAGACGAATCGTACGCCCCTACGGCACTGGCAATCTCATGCAAGTTCACAACACGAGGTGAACGCCCTAGCCGATAGCCCCCTTTGGGGCCACGTATGCTATCTAATAAGCCTGCCCGTGAGAGTGCCTGTAAAACAGGCTCGATTCCCCGTCGCAAAAGCCCGCTACGCTGTGCAATATCAGCCCCGCTCGCCACACCAGACCGCCCCGCATAAAAGGCGACATCCAACATGATGGACAAAGCTGTTAGGATACGGTCTGTCTTTAAGTACATAATATCATCCTCATAAGCAGAGCTGCGTCTCCCATTTTACCGCATTTTACGATAGAAAAAAGGGAATTATAATTTTAACCGCCTTTCTTTGCGTATTGCCCTTACAATCGGTTAAGGTAGAGCTATAAATATTGAAGGCCGGTCTTTTAAGGCCACCTTTCCATCTGACAAGGAGTACCGCACATGTCAGGGTCATCCTCCACTTCTGTTCCTTTTCCACTCTCCAAAACAGCCTTTGCAGCACCGCGTGGGCAGGTTTATCCTTCATTTTTGGAAGTCGTGGGCGGCACACCGCTTGTGGCCATTCCCCATCTTACCAAACAAGAGCATCTTAAAGCTCATGTGTTACTCAAATTAGAGTTCTTTAACCCGCTTGCCTCCGTTAAAGATCGTATCGGCGTGGCAATGCTGCGTGATGCGCAAGAAAAGGGCCTCATCACACCGGGCAAATCCGTCCTTGTTGAGCCAACCTCTGGCAATACAGGGATTGGCTTAGCCTTTGCCGCGGCCTCTATGGGCTATAAGCTCATCGTCACGATGCCCGAAAGTGCCTCGCTAGAGCGGCGTAAAATGATGGCTCTCCTTGGCGTTACCTTGGAGCTAACACCGGCTCAACAAGGAATGAAAGGGGCTATCCGCAAAGCAGAAGAAATTCTCAAACAGACTAAAGATGCGTGGATGCCAAGCCAGTTTACAAACCCTGCCAATCCACACGTGCATGAAAAAACCACCGCTGAGGAGATTTGGACTGATACAGCAGGGCAGGTTGATGCCATCGTAGCCGGGTTAGGCACAGGCGGGACAGCCTCTGGGATTGCCCATGCCCTTAAACCACGCAAAGAAGGGCTTAAAGTCTTCGGGTTGGAACCTTCTGAAAGTGCTGTCCTTAATGGGGATGACCCCGGCCCGCATGGGATTCAGGGCCTTGGACCGGGCTTTAAGCCTGAGACATTGGACATCCGCGCTATTGATAAAGTCATCCCTGTTGCTGAGCATGACGCTCTTACCACAGCGCGCCTCTGCGCCAAGGTAGAAGGGCTACCTATTGGTATTTCCTCCGGGGCGTCCCTCTTTGCGGCGATGGAGCTTGCCAAACAAGATGAATGGGCAGGCAAAACCATTGTTGCCGTCATTCCTGACTTTGCTGAACGCTACCTCTCAACCGCTCTCTTTTCTGGCTTGTAAGACGAGCCTGCCTAAGAGGCAATCTACCTAAAAGGAAAGGCCTGCCCCCAAGGGAGCAGGCCTTTTTAGTAACGCATCGTAAGCGCGCTTTACCTCACTCGGAGGTGTAACCACCATCAATCACCAGCTCGGTAGCGGTGACGAATTTGGATTCATCAGAGGCCAGATACAGCACACCATAAGCCACATCTTCTGGCGTACCCAGATGACCGACAGGGTGAATATCCACAAGATGCTGATAAGCAGCTTTATCTGTGCGGGTCAGTTCATCAACCAGCGGTGTTTGGATGTAGCCGGGGCAGACGTTATTGACGCGGATCTTATAGCCCTTACGCGCACAATGCAGCGCAGCGGACTTGGTCAGCATCTTCACCCCACCCTTGGAGGAGCCATAAGCAGCGAGGTTGGGAATCCCTACCAGAGCCGAGCTGGAGCACATATTGACGATGGACCCGCCATCCCCACCATTCAGCTCACGCATCGCAGCAACGGCATATTTCACACCGAGGAAGACACCATCCAAATTGATGGACTGCACACGCCGCCATTCCTCCAAAGAGGTGCTCTCAATCGTACCATCAAAAGCGATACCAGCGTTATTGACGACAATATCCAGACGGCCATCATGCTCTTTGATGGCGGCCATCGTCTTTTTCCACTCATCTTCTTTCGCCACGTTCAGCGGTAAGAAGCATGCTTTGCCACCAGCTTTGCGAATCTCTTCTACGACCTCTTCACCACCCTTTGGGTTGAGGTCCGCAACGATGACCTTGGCCCCTTCTTTAGCCAAAAGTACGGCGATGCCTTTACCGATGCCGCTACCACCACCGGTGACTAATGCGATCTTTCCAGAAATCCGTCCCATCTGTCATCTCCTCAGATAAAGGGTCTGTGTCACATAACCGTCTTTGCATAAAACCATCTGAACTTACATCAAAATAACACCCGTACTTTGGCTCATCGCACTGGTTTTAGAGGGTGAGCAGAGCCATAAGCCGCCATTTTCAGCCCTTAATGGACACCCTCACCCTAAGCTGCATATCTTCCATGCCTATAGAGCAAACCGATTAGAGCAATTAGCTATGGCTACCCTCAAAAGGCAATTAACACGACTAATAATAGTTATTTAAAAAGTTTTTAAATGACTCCCTCCCTCCGAATCGGATAAAATCCCTCGCGTCTTACCCTTAATTAATCCTTATAAAACAATAAGCTATAAAAAATAATCGCCTTTTTGCTAATTTTCACTTTTCAAAATGATTATTTATATCATTATGTACATATGAATCGTTGTTTTACTTAATAACGATACATAATCGCTTTTTAGGAGTGCTCATCATGGTATCTACTGCCGCTGCCTTCGCCCCATCCTTTCCCTCACCCGCTAATGCGGATATTAAAGCGACTCCCCTCAGCCCTGCCATCGGGGCGATTATCGAGGGGATCGATATTTCCAAACCACTCTCCGCAGAGCAAAAAGACACCCTTCATCAGCTATTATTACGCTATGAGGTTCTCTTTTTCCGTAAGCAGACCATTAGCCCAGCTCAACAGCGAGACTTTGCCCGTAATTTTGGCAAGCTTCATCTCCATCCTATCTTCCCGACTGTACCCGATGTGCCTGAGGCCATTGTGCTGGACACAGCCAAGAACGACCTACGCGATAATGCCCTCTGGCATGCTGATGTTACCTTCCAGCAAAACCCACCTTTAGGTGCTGTCCTCACAAGCCGTCTCTTACCGGAGACAGGCGGTGGTGATACAATTTGGGCCAGTGGCACTGCCGCTTATGATGCGCTTTCTGAAGGGTTAAAACAGCGGATCGACCCCCTCACCGCCCAGCATGACTTCCTCCGCTCTTTCCCCGTCTCCCGTTATGGACGGACAGAAGCGGAACGGAAAAAATGGGCCGAAACGCGCGATGCTTATCCCCCGGTGACCCATCCTGTTGTCCGCATCCACCCAGAGACAGGGAAAAAAGCTCTATTTGTTAATGAGGGCTTTACAACAGAAATCAATGATGTTGACCCCGAGGAGAGTGCATCCCTCTTGGCTTATCTCACCCGTCATGCCACAAAACCGGAGTTCTCCGTCCGTTGGCGGTGGGAAGAAGGCGATGTCGCGTTTTGGGATAATCGCATTACGCAGCATTATGCCGTAAATGACTATCTCCCTGCCCGGCGCATCATGAACCGCGTTACCATCATCGGGGAACGTCCCTTTGGCCCCGGACATCAGGAAGGTTAAAGCCCGATGGCCCACCCCCCCGCACCATCACCAGCTAGTGCTAGCCAAAGCCGTTTTAAAGGCATCCATGTCGCGATGATCTCTATTGGTGGGATCATCGGGGCGGGGCTATTTGTCGGCACCTCTGCCACCATCGCTGCGGCAGGACCCGCAGTGCTGCTCTCCTACCTTGCGGCAGGGTTAGTGGTCTGGCTGGTGATGCGTCTTTTGGGCGGCTTAGCCATTACCGCACGCGGGCAAGGGTCCTTTATTACCCATATTGCCACCCATATCGGCTCACGCACCGCCTTTATTACAGGTTGGAGCTATGCTTTCCTCTGGGCTGTGACCGCTGGAGCGCAAGCTGTGGCCGGGGGTATGATTATCGGGCGGCTGGCTCATATTGCCCCTTTATGGGGTGCGCTCGTCCTTGTAGCCATCGCTTGGTCTATTAACCGTCTTTCACTCCGCCATTATGGACAGGCAGAGACAGGCCTCTCCATTTTTAAGCTACTCTTTCTAGGTGGGTTTATTGCCCTTGGCTTAGGGTGGTTAGCCCTTTCGGGCCATCCCTTTGCGATAGCCTTCCAGAACATTACTGCTCATGGTGGGGTCTTCCCTAAAGGGGGATGGGCTGTCATCGGGGCTGTGCCCATGATTATACAGACCTTCACCGGCTGCGAAATTGCCATCATTGCCGCAACCGATAGTGATCGCCCCCTACGCGCTATTGCACGGACTATGCGGCGGCTACCTTTGCAAGTGCTGTTCTTCTACGCTGGGTCGGTTTTGGTCATTATCGCCCTTCTGCCGTGGAGTGACGTGCATGTCGGGCAATCACCCTTCCTCAGCGTGTTGGAATATCTCAAGGTCCCCTTGGCGCGCTATGCCGCGATTGCGGTAACGCTTGTAGCTGTTCTCTCTTGCTTAAACTCGGCGGTTTATGTTGTCTCTCGTACACTAAAGGAACTCGCAAGCCTGCGCTTAGCCCCGCAAAAGCTAACCCTTGAGACCGCTCGCCATGTACCGCTCTGGTCATTACGGCTTACAACTTTGTTGGAGTTGCTCGTCATTGCCTCGGCCATTGGCTCGCCAGAAACACTCTACCCCGTCCTACTTGGCTCATCAGGTGGGTTGATCCTCTTTATCTATTTCATCATCGCCATTGCTTATTGGCTGTGGGGCCGACAATCACAAACAGCCACAGCCATGCCCGTGGCGCGTGGATTAATCCTGCTCATCCCCATTTTAGGGGCTATTCTTCTCATTCTACCCGCTGCACGGGGGGATGCATTGCTCTCCTTAGCGGTCATTCTCGTGCTGAGCATCATCAGCCTCTTAGCCCTCTCTCAACGATGTCTGCGGTAAGGCCTAATCCATTTTCCGCGCATAGCTAATTAAGACGAGCTATCGGCCTAGCCTCCTCGCTCGCCTCGTCCCAGCCCCTTACTGGATAACCATCATGAAACCACGCCATCTCCTATGGGCGGGCCTAACGGGCTTGTCCGTACCCTTTATTGTGCCTGTTGCGGCACAAACCCCTTCCCACCATGCCACAACAAAAAAACATCTAATAAACACCCCGCAGCCCCTTAAAACACGCGCTCATACACAGCATCTGGCGCGCAAAAGCCTCTCTGGTGGGTATGAGACGCTATCCGTCCATACCCGCCATTTAACGCAAGGGACACAGCTTGTATTGGGCCATAAGCAGCTAGAACAACAAGTGCCCGGTACCAACCCATTACGCACCCTTGCTCAATTACCGGGGGTTCAATTCCAATCCGATGACCCGCAAGGCATTGATACCTACTCTACCCAACTTTACATGCACGGCTTTGTTCAAAGTGAAATCGGCATGACGCTAGATGGCCTGCCCCTTGGTGAGCCAACCTTCCGTAACTATAACGGGCTGAACCCTTTACAGGCAATTTCTTCCGAAAATGTGGAGCGGCTAGAGGTCACCCAAAGTGCCGGGGCAGAAAGCACAGCTAGCACCAATAATCTGGGGGGAAAGCCTGAATTACATCTCCAGCAATCCGAAGGATAAATTAGGCGGGACCATCGCACAGACCTTTGGGAGTAATGCGCTATTCCATTCCTTCTTCCGTTTTGATTCCGGTACGTTAAATGAGAGTGGCACAAAGTTCTACGTCTCATACATGCGCAATCAGGGCGATAAATGGAAGGGCGGTGGGGACCAGTTTATGCAACAGGTCAATGCTAAGCTCGTCCAACCGATTGGGGAGAGAAGCCAGCTCTCCGCCTTCTTTAACTGGGATGCCCTCCAGATGGTGAATTATCAGGATTACGCCCCTAGCTGGCTGGATCAAGCCGGGTCTCGATTAGATAATTTCTACGGGCGGCCCGGCGCATGGGCACAGGCTTATCATGCGGCACAAGGGCGGTATCCTGCTGCCTATAATGGGCTGACAGACCCTAAGGACGTCTCTTATTACGATAGTACCGCTAGCTCCTCCGACTTTTTCGGCGGGGTTAAAGCAGACCTCGCCCTTACAGACCACTTAACATGGAAAAGCAGCCTCTATGGCCATAGCGAAACCGGGCACGGCACATATGCCAGCCCCTATGCGTATCAAAATGGTGTCGATACAGTGCAGCTTAATGGCGGACCTATCTTCGAGCAGGTGCGCCATCCTTCCATCGAACGTTTTGGCGGGTAACCTCCTTTGAGTACCATTTAAAGCAGCATGAGCTTTCTACAGGGTTTTGGTACGAGAATAACCAATATGATTCCTACGCTTATGCCTACCAACAACCCAACAGCCCAGACGGCACGCCTCTAAACCCCTTTGGAAGCTTTAAAAACGTCCCTAGCCGAACCCTTTGGGGCCAGCGTTACAACACTAATAGCTTCACGGCTTATGTGCAGGACACCTACCATCCCATTAAATCCGTTGCGCTGCATTTTGGCTTTAAGTCCATCCTCAATACAACCCGTGTAGGCCATGCCACCAACTGGGGGCCTCGCTTTCCCGCTCTGGCCAATGCTGAAAGCTTAACAACGGCCAAGCCTTCCTCCCCCATATTAGCGGGGATTGGCATTTTCTCCATCATCATGAATTATTCTTTGATATTTCGGAAAATGCCCATGCCTACAGCCAGTCGGGCTATAACTCCAGCAACTCCCCCTTTGCAGTGTCTCAACTAGCGTATAACGCCACAAAAGACAGCCTAAAGCCAGAAACCGCATGGACCTTCACCGGAGGTTACCGCTACACCGACCATCTCATCCAAAGCAGCCTCTATCTATACCGCACTAACTTCCATAACCGCTTGCAGCAGATTCTAGGCAGTGCAGGGGCTGGGTCCATCCTCACCAACAATACGTCAACTGTACAAAATGTAGGGGGTGTAACCATGAATGGCGTGGATGGTGCCATTACCATCACACCACTACCCGGCCTCGCCTTATTTAATAGCGTTAGCTACGATAAAGCGGCTTATGACCAAAATATACGCAGCGGCGGCACACTTTATGCCACAAAAGGACGGCAAGTCGTTGCTTATCCTCGCTTTATGTACAAGGCCCGCCTCTCTTACGAATGGCAGCATCTACAAGCCTATATCGATACCCAATATTATGGCAAACGCAGCTATGATTATGTTGGTGATTATAAATTGCCAAGCTATTGGCTGGCCAATTTCGGGCTTATCTATTCATGGGACTTAACCCATTTTGGAATGCGTAACCCCACCGCCGTACGGAAGCTTATCTTCTCTTTTAACATCTATAATCTAGCAAACCAAAAATACGCCTCCACTATGGGACAAAATGGCTTCACCATGGATAATAAAGAGGGGGCCGCTTACAATAACCAATCCATCCTACTTGGTGCGCCCCGCCAGTTCTTTGGCTCTGTTAAGGCAGAGTTCTAAAACAACACCCCTGATACAAACAAGCCGGAGGGGACATCACATCCCTTCCGGCTTGTTTATTCTGTAAAGCCGTTCCAACGATTCTTTTATGGCCCCTTCAGGCAGAACTAACAGCAGTATTCTGATAATAAAACTGATAACGGCTCAACTGCTCGTCCCAAT
This sequence comes from Bombella sp. ESL0378, assembly GCF_009725845.1. Classification (NCBI taxonomy): domain Bacteria; kingdom Pseudomonadati; phylum Pseudomonadota; class Alphaproteobacteria; order Acetobacterales; family Acetobacteraceae; genus Bombella; species Bombella sp. ESL0378. The sequence continues at coordinate 18,415 of NZ_WNIF01000010.1, forward strand.
CCTGCGTATTGGCTTCCTCTGGTAAGGCCACACTATCAAACCCGCAGCGTTTAAGGTGAATCGCTTGGTCTGGCAAAAGATGACCAGAGGCCCGGATCTCCCCTTTATACCCCTCATATTCCCGCAGAGAGCGCGCTTGCGTAAAAGCCCGCCCATCCCGGAAGATGGGGAACTCCAACACAATCAAGGTCAGCTCGTTGAGATGAGAGCGTAAATCCTCCACCTCGACATCCTGAGGCAGAGAGATAGCTGTACCGTGGGGAGCGTCCTTCCAATCTGCAAAAGCCACAGGGGAGGCTTCCTCTAACGTCTTACGCCCGCTGAGATTAAACAGTTTCATAAGCCACCTCCTTAAAGGCCCTCAGCCCGCACCGCTTCAGCATAGCAGCGAAGCTTTCCCCCTTCTGCCGCTGTGCGAGATAGAACTCCACAATCCGCGCTACGGCCTCTACGGCTTCATCCTCTGCAAAGGAAGGGCCTAAAATCCCACCAATGGCGGCATTCTCTCCCCCATCCCCCCCAAGGAGAATCTGGTACGTCTCAGCCCCGCGCTTATCAACACCCAAAAGGCCGATATTACCCACATGATGATGCCCGCACGCATTAATGCAGCCCGACATATGGATGCTCAACGCCCCAATCTCAGCCTGCAACGCTGCATCCCCAAAACGGGCTCCCAATTTCTGCGCCAAGGGGAGGGAGCGCGCATTGGCCAGATTGCAATAATCCAAACCGGGGCAGCTCACAATATCGCTAATCAGCCCAACATTCGGCGCGGCAAGGTCAAGCTTCTGCAAGCCCTGCCACACATCATAAAGCTGGTCCTTACGCACATGACCAAACACCAGATTCTGCAAATGCGTCACCCGCACTTCCCCAAAGGCATAACGAGCGGATAAATCTGCCAGACCGTGCATTTGCTCTGCCGTCACATCACCGGGGATAGCCCCCGGCGTTTTGAGAGAAACAACCGCACAAATATAGCTGTCATGATGATGAGGGTGCGTATTGCTTGCCACCCAGCGGGCAAAGGCTGGGTCTGCCTGCTTATGCTGCTCAAAGAGAGAGGCCGCATCCGCTGGGGCTTGAAGGTCCGGCACAGCAAAACGCGCCCGAATCTGTGCAACATGCTCCGGCGTCAAGCGGTAAGCCGCACGGTCCATGCGGCTAAGCTCCTCCTCCACAGCTTTGCGGAAAGCCTCTAACCCAATGGTCTGCACCAAAATCTTGATACGCGCTTTATAGAGATTATCTCGCCGACCAAACGCATTATAAACACGCAACACGGCCTCTAGCGTGGCGATGAGGTCTTCTTCCCTCACGGAATCGAACAATTCCTGCCCAACAACGGGCGTCCGCCCTAAACCACCCCCCACAAAAAGGCGAAAGAGCGGGCCATGTTCGCTAGGGCGTGCCAGCAAGCCAATATCATGAAAGCGCGCCGCTACACGGTCCTCTGGGCTACCAGAAATCGCGATTTTAAACTTACGGGGCAGGAAGGTGAACTCAGGATGCAAAGTGGACCATTGCCGCACAATCTCGGCATGGATGCGCGGGTCCATCAGCTCATCCTTAGCCGCCCCAGCGAACTCATCAGAGGTGACATTACGGATGCAATTACCACTTGTTTGGATGGCGTGCATATCCACCTCGGCCAATTCCCGCAGGATGGCTGGCATATCCTTCAACGCAATCCAATTAAACTGAATATTCTGCCGAGTGGTGAAATGGCCGTAATTACGGTCATATTTCGCAGCAACATCGGCAAGCTTATGCAGCTGGCGGCTATCTAACACACCATACGGAATCGCCACGCGTAACATATAGGCATGAAGCTGAAGATAAACGCCATTCATCAAACGGAACGGCTTAAACTCCTCCTCGCTTAATTCGCCAGCAAGACGGCGGCGCACTTGGCCTTCAAACTCATTAATCCGCTCTTGAAGAAAGGCCCGGTCCTGCTCCTCATATTGATAATGCCCAACAGAATGTGAGTTAGATTGAGTCATTGCGCACGCTCCTTCTCCTGCGCTGGGGTCCGCGCTAGGGCATCGTCATACGAAAAATCAGGGTGAACACTCGGCCCGTGGGCACGAATCACTTCGCGTGCTGTTACAGGCTCTGGCGGCTGTGTGTCATGGGCGACAACTTCATAAATCGCCACAACCTCTTTTTGCGCCGCTGCGGCCAAAGCACGCTCTAAGGCAGGGCCTGCCTCCTCATAGCTAAAGCGTTTTGCCTCAGCAATGGATTCACGCCAATGCTCTCCCTCGCCAAGCCAAACAATACGGCCATCCAGCAAGCGATTTGCCGTCAGCAATAGGACTTCCCCCTCTCCCGGGCGGGATAGACGTTTCATCACGCACGCTCCTTTGATGTGCTCTCACTGGAAGCAACCGGCGGCTCCACCGCACCACGATGATGCACCACTTCCCCCACAATAATTAAGACTGGGCTTTCCAACCCCTGCTGCTGCACAAGCGCGGTAATTGTGCCCAACGTACCCTTGACGCATCGTTGATCCGGGCAGGAGCCACGATAAATCACCGCAACAGGCCAATGGGCGGGCAGACCATGCCCCTGCATTTGCTGGCATAGCTCCCCTATAGAGCTTAACCCCATATAAATCACCACCGTTTGCCCCTTACGGGCAAGGCTGGGCCAATGCAGATTTAACGTACCATCTGCGCGCGCATGACCCGTCACCATAATGCAGCTTTGGGCACAATCCCGATGTGTGAGCGGAATCCCCGCCGCTACCGCACAACCATTCGCCGCCGTAATGCCAGGGACAACCCGCACCGGCACATGCGCGGCGAGCAAACTCTCCATCTCCTCACCCCCACGGCCAAAAACAAACGGGTCTCCCCCTTTTAACCGTAGGACGCGTTCCCCCCGCTGGGCACGGCGCAAAAGCTCGGATTCTATATCACGTTGCGGCAGCGTATGATGGCTACGCTTTTTGCCAACATACACACGCTCCGCATCCCGCCGCACGCGGTCCAGAACCTCTGGAGCCACGAGGTTATCATATAAAACACTATCAGCATTTTGCATCAAACGGAGGGCGGCAAGGGTCAACCAATCGGGATTCCCCGGCCCAGCCCCCACAAGCCACACCTCCCCTTGCGGGCGCGTGGCGACTCCCTCCGCTGCCTCGACAAGCTGCTCTAGCTGATGACGGGCTGAAGCCTCCTCCCCCGCCAAAGCGGCCTCATAAGCAGGGCCATCCACAAAGGATTCCCACACACGTTGCCGCTGCTTCACATGCGGGAGGCGAGCCTTCAGCCAACCGCGCTGTTGCTGCATAAACCGTGCGGCCTCACCCACTCTAGCCGGGAGCATAGCCTCGACCATCTGCCGCACCCGGCGCGCTAAAACGGGAGAGGCTCCCCCCGTGGTAATCGCCACTTGCACGGGGGAGCGATCCACCAACGCCGGGGTAATAAAGCTGGAAAGCTCTTGATTATCCACCACGCATACAGGCACACGCAACGCATGAGCCTGCCGCGACACCATCTCATTAACAGCCTCATCATCCGTAGCGGCAAAGACTACAGCCATCTCCGGCAATATCTCTCGCAGGGCTTGCTCCTCAACACGCCCTTGACGAAACACCGCCTGCCCCTGCGCAATGAGAGCCTCTAGCTCAGGATGCACGCTCTCCGCCCAAATATGAAGCCGCCGGCACCGCCCTTTAAGCAAGCGCATCTTCTGCACCGCCACCTGCCCCCCCCCAATGAGAAGGGCATCGCGTTGGCCGGTCCGCATCATAATCGGCAGATAAGAGAAGGGCTTCATCGTCATGCAGGGAGCATGTCAAATCTGGTGCAAAAATCAACTCATTATTTTGTTGTTTTTTTTAATAACGATAAATTTTAGTTGTTTTTATGCCTAACCTTCCTCTGAAAGTTACCAATTGCTACCGCCTCTTCCCGCTTCTGCCGTTCTGCGGTTCATCCCCGCGAGGGCGGGGAACATTCATTTATAACTCTCCACACTACCAATCTCGGCGGTTCATCCCCGCGAGGGCGGGGAACATTTTAAGAAAGGCCATCAAACGCACAACGTCCTCGGTTCATCCCCGCGAGGGCGGGGAACATGAGACCTGACCCGCTGTCAAGTACTGTGTTAGCGGTTCATCCCCGCGAGGGCGGGGAACATCGGTTGTATGGCGGGTTAGAAATGACGCTCGCCGGTTCATCCCCGCGAGGGCGGGGAACATCTATCAGCAATAGAAACTATCCTTGCTCTGACCGGTTCATCCCCGCGAGGGCGGGGAACATACAACCCCCCTACATTCTGGAAGACCGTACCCCGGTTCATCCCCGCGAGGGCGGGGAACATTCAACTTCAAACCAACTTTAATAATTTGTCTGCGGTTCATCCCCGCGAGGGCGGGGAACATTATAGATTCTCCATCACCCGCACGTGCTTCTCCGGTTCATCCCCGCGAGGGCGGGGAACATTACGCAACAACAAAATCAGTATCTCTGGTCGCCGGTTCATCCCCGCGAGGGCGGGGAACATGACACCGCGTTATTGAGAAGATTGACGCGTTGCGGTTCATCCCCGCGAGGGCGGGGAACATATGAGGTGAATTATGGAAAATCGGCTCCGCTTCGGTTCATCCCCGCGAGGGCGGGGAACATTCACGTGTAACTCTCCTCACTCCCAATATCAGCGGTTCATCCCCGCGAGGGCGGGGAACATAAAAAATTTCCTTTCATATACATCATATAAGGCGGTTCATCCCCGCGAGGGCGGGGAACATTTGGCCGGGGTCTTCTGGCAGAACAACACGCACGGTTCATCCCCGCGAGGGCGGGGAACATTATTCGGCTGCCTCTCGTTCGGTTGCAAACGTCGGTTCATCCCCGCGAGGGCGGGGAACATGCATTGAAGAATGTCTGGAAGACATCTCTTTTCGGTTCATCCCCGCGAGGGCGGGGAACATTTGTGTTATTTTAGACACCCCGCCTGTCGTCCCGGTTCATCCCCGCGAGGGCGGGGAACATTATAGTGCCTCTGGACGTGCAGGAGTTCTACGCGGTTCATCCCCGCGAGGGCGGGGAACATCAGTTCTCAATTACGACAGGACAACCCGCACTCGGTTCATCCCCGCGAGGGCGGGGAACATTGTGTCAGCCCGTGAAAGCCGCCATGTCAGTTCGGTTCATCCCCGCGAGGGCGGGGAACATCCCATATCATCTGGCTCTAAAGGTTCTCCGCTCGGTTCATCCCCGCGAGGGCGGGGAACATTTTCTCCCCGCCATGAACGTGGCACCAGACTGCGGTTCATCCCCGCGAGGGCGGGGAACATGACGGCAACACCCCAGTGGCTATAGCGAGGCACGGTTCATCCCCGCGAGGGCGGGGAACATAGCCCCGTAGAAGTTATAGCCATTAGCGCGCAAGGTTCATCCCCGCGAGGGCGGGGAACATCGCTACGGTTTGGTGGTGAAGATGGTCCAGATCGGTTCATCCCCGCGAGGGCGGGGAACATACCTGATTAAGTAAATCGTTATTTGTATTTTGCGGTTCATCCCCGCGAGGGCGGGGAACATAATTTGACGCAACGTTGTGCAAAACGCACTAGCGGTTCATCCCCGCGAGGGCGGGGAACATCGCTAATATTCACAGATTTAGCTCCTTTTTAGCGGTTCATCCCCGCGAGGGCGGGGAACATTCCTTTCTCTTTTCCGTCTTCTAGCTCCCTATCGGTTCATCCCCGCGAGGGCGGGGAACATTTGACAAAAGGAAAGGGCAAGCAATGGGATAACGGTTCATCCCCGCGAGGGCGGGGAACATACCTGATTATATACCCGGCGCACATCCTCGAACGGTTCATCCCCGCGAGGGCGGGGAACATATCACTTGCAACGGTTTTTATCCTTGCAATAGCGGTTCATCCCCGCGAGGGCGGGGAACATTCATTCCAATTCCTGATTTGACAGACGAAAGTCGGTTCATCCCCGCGAGGGCGGGGAACATACTAGTTGTTCCATTATTTTTTGGTTTGTTAACGGTTCATCCCCGCGAGGGCGGGGAACATCGCTAAATTGCAGCATGAGCCTTTTGTTACGACGGTTCATCCCCGCGAGGGCGGGGAACATAGGGCAACAGACGAAACGGTCATAATAGGAAGCGGTTCATCCCCGCGAGGGCGGGGAACATAATCTTACATAAAAAAATATCGTGCCGAGCACCGGTTCATCCCCGCGAGGGCGGGGAACATATAGCCGCAGACTGGCCGAGGACAGGGATGCCCGGTTCATCCCCGCGAGGGCGGGGAACATGGATAACCCGATTGGGGTGTGTCAGTCATGAGCGGTTCATCCCCGCGAGGGCGGGGAACATCTCGGCCTCTTCTGGACCGGATGTGGATTTTCCGGTTCATCCCCGCGAGGGCGGGGAACATTTCTCCTAATTTAATATAAGTGAAATTGTTGCCGGTTCATCCCCGCGAGGGCGGGGAACATGATAACCCCGCGCCGCGTGCCTACCCCAATTTCGGTTCATCCCCGCGAGGGCGGGGAACATTGTGCTACTCAAGGGGAAGCCGACGCATATTTGGGTTCATCCCCGCGAGGGCGGGGAACATCTCTCCCAAAGAGAAAACCTTCTTCTTAACACCGGTTCATCCCCGCGAGGGCGGGGAACATAACAAAATCGCAGCCAAGCCCATTTTTAAGACCGGTTCATCCCCGCGAGGGCGGGGAACATGAAACTTGCCCCGCCGTCAAATATTGGGTAAGCGGTTCATCCCCGCGAGGGCGGGGAACATAAGAACAGGAAGACAATTTTTAACAAAAAAGTCGGTTCATCCCCGCGAGGGCGGGGAACATGGAGTAATCGTCTCAATAGGTAACGGACTAACCGGTTCATCCCCGCGAGGGCGGGGAACATTTACGATATGAAGGATATTAATTCTAAAATATCGGTTCATCCCCGCGAGGGCGGGGAACATCCTGTTCATGCTCTCTCCACGAACCTCCAATGCGGTTCATCCCCGCGAGGGCGGGGAACATATGGGGCGAATTATGGAAAATTGGCTCCGCTTCGGTTCATCCCCGCGAGGGCGGGGAACATTACCTGAGCAGGGCAAGAATAGGTATTCGTGTCGGTTCATCCCCGCGAGGGCGGGGAACATTGCTCAGGTAATAGACGGCGTTTTTCACAGTACGGTTCATCCCCGCGAGGGCGGGGAACATGATGCGGATTTACAAATAATGGACAACTAAAACGGTTCATCCCCGCGAGGGCGGGGAACATACGGTTGTTGTCCGAAAGCTCGTGAAATGTGTCGGTTCATCCCCGCGAGGGCGGGGAACATTCATGTATAACTCTCCTCACTACCAATGTCGACGGTTCATCCCCGCGAGGGCGGGGAACATGGAAACTGAAAAGATATGCGATGTTTTCGAAGCGGTTCATCCCCGCGAGGGCGGGGAACATGATAACCCCGCGCTGCGTGCCTACCCCAATTCCGGTTCATCCCCGCGAGGGCGGGGAACATAAAAATATTGCGGGGAGTAAATTTTACCGAATCGGTTCATCCCCGCGAGGGCGGGGAACATATTTTAAGTGTTAAGCAAAACACTGACAACGACGGTTCATCCCCGCGAGGGCGGGGAACATTTCAGTTTTCCTTTATTGTAGAAGGAACTCAACGGTTCATCCCCGCGAGGGCGGGGAACATTATTGATGGATACATGGAATTAACATCAAATACGGTTCATCCCCGCGAGGGCGGGGAACATAGTGGAGAGACGGACCTTGCTCATAATTTTTACGGTTCATCCCCGCGAGGGCGGGGAACATTGTTTTATTAAAATTGTCGATAGTTGTTTCAACGGTTCATCCCCGCGAGGGCGGGGAACATTGTACTAGCGGCTAGGTCAGAAATAGCAGTCGCGGTTCATCCCCGCGAGGGCGGGGAACATTGAGTATTTTTAGCATTTCCTTCATGGTGTGACGGTTCATCCCCGCGAGGGCGGGGAACATACTTCCTAGAACTGCTTGTATTATAAACATAATTCATATGTCAAAGGCCGTACCAACTTAAATATAAATTTAATATCCTTTTCCCTACAAGCTTTTTCTCAATTTTCTACCTCCTACATCCATCCCATAAAAAAGAGGAGAAGGTTTCCCCTCTCCTCTTTCACTAAGCCTTCTATCAACCGTGCGACGCGTTACACAGGTAGGCTCGCCAATACACCTTTTTGGCGAATAACGTCGCGCGCCTGTGCAATCTCCTGCTCAATCTCAGGAGTCAGCAAATCACGCCATCCGTCAAAGGCTGGTAAAGCAATAGACGCCTTAAAATCATTAGATGCCGCAGATTTTAGCTGCTCAGCATTAAGGAAGGGCTCCTCCAGCTTAATGGTTTCGCCCTTCTCCGTCTTGCCACGCAGTAGCTCCAACAATAACGCCATACAGTACACAATACGACTACGATCCCGCCCCTCACTAAGGACAGCGCGGACGGTCTCCGTCCAGAATACTTGTGCTTTAGAGGTCGCATCGGAGGCGATACGCGCCACTTGGTCCGCCATCGCTTTGTTAGAAAAGCGACTTAACAAGGTGGCCTTATATTTGTGCAAATTCACACCGGGAGGAGCCTTTAATGTTGGGATGACGTCTTTCTCCAACATTAAATCCACAAACTTATGCACAGGCTGCTCTGCTAACACTTGGTCCACGAGCTTCAAGCCCAAGAGCATCCCCGCAGCACTAAGGATGAGATGGCTGGAGTTCAGCATACGAATCTTCGCATGCTCATACGCGCTCACTTGGTCGCTAAACTCTACCCCTACCTTCTCAAAAGCGGGACGACCTGCGGCGAACTTATCCTCTATCACCCACTGGATAAAATCCTCCGAGATTAATGGCTGGAGGTCATCCAACCCGCTACGCTCATTCAGCTTCGCTTTCCCCTCGGAGGAGACAGATGGCGTGATACGGTCCACCATCGCGTTGGGGAAGGTGACATTCTGCTCAATCCACTGAGCAAGCTCGCCATCCACAGCACGCGCATAACCGACAAAAGCCTTACGGGATACATCCCCATTATGGCGCAAATTATCACAGGACATCACCGTCAAACCCCCATGACCAGCCTCACGGCGGCGGCGTAGGCCCTCCACCACATAGCCAAAGACTGTCTTAGGATGTTGCGGGTCTGCGAGGTCTTCCTTCACCTCTGGATGTGTAAGCCGAAACTCCCCAGTTGTTTCATCAATATTATAACCACCCTCGGTGATGGTCATGGAGATGATCTTCGTAGCCTTATCAGCCAACAAAGCCAGCACTTTCTCCGGCTCATCGGGGGCTTGCAGATAATCCCGTAACCCGCCCATCACGCGAATTTGTGTCGTACCATCAGCGGCGATTTCCGTCAGGGAGTAAAGTCCCTCCTGCGCACGAAACTCCTCCGCCTTTTTCTCTGAGCGTTCACCCGAGCGTAGCCCTACCCCAGTAATGCCCCACTGCTCCTGCCCCGGCAAAGCCAAGACACGGTCCACATAATACCCTAAATGGGCACGGAAGAAGTTACCCACACCAAAATGAACAATGCCCGATGTAACCTTACGCACATCGTAAGAAGGGCCAGCGACATTCTTCGGTAATGTTTTTAAACCTTCATATGTCAGCATAACATGTCTCCAAAAAACGGTTACGACTATGAAGAAACTCAGCCTTTGTGATGGTCTTTCTGCGCAGCGATGATCTTCTTTAACAAGGGGACAAATTCATCTAGATGCTCAATACGCAATAAACCCGGCCAAGATGGAGCAGGCTTGTTTAAATCCCGTAGCAACACACAGGCCATTCCTGCCCGGTGAGCAGCTTCTACCCCAGCATCAGAATCCTCCAACACAAGGCAATGTGCTGGGTCTATCCCTTCCTGCTTTGCGCCATAGAGGTAGATATCGGGGCGGGGCTTTGGCATGTTTAAATCCCGACCGGAATGTATACGCTCATCCTTGAGGATTTTATTCAGCCCCGTGCTGGAGAACTTAGCCTCCATCTCTGCCTCTGAGGAGTTGGAACCAACACGAATCGGTAAGCGAATCTCATTAACGACATCCCGCAGCATTTTGGATGCACCGGGAACCTCTTTAGCCTTTTGTCGCATCATCTCAACGATGCGATTCTGCATAATCATATCCCAATCATCGGGCAGTTTATCGCCTGTTTCTTTAGCAATCATCTCGCCGATTTTGGCAAGTTCACCCCCGCCAAAAAGCTTATTGCCTTCCTCATCACTGATATCCCAACCGTGGCTGCGTGCGTCTTCGGACATCAACGCGGTAGAGAGATGCTCCCCACCGACCAACACGCCGTCACAATCAAAAATAATCATCTCCAAACGCCCCGTAGGCAGAATGGCAGCAGGTGCCTGATCGGGAATCGGAAAATTCGTGTGCTTGCTCATGAATGCTCCTTATCTGCCTTATATGGTTCTTAGTGTCTCACACATCTGTGCGCTAACCTGCCCTTGAGAGTAACAGGAGAAGAAAAGAGCGCAACATCTTGAAAACTTATTAAAGAGGCTTATAGCATGCTAATGCAAGGGCTTCATCCCCTGCGCCTACGCGGATGTTATAATGCATTAACCCGCCGGGGCATACTACCTATCCACCACGTTAAGGTTCTCTTTCATGCTCCATCAACTTTTTCCCAATCTTGCTCTTAACATATGGATGTTCTTAAAACTCGTCACTGGCTTTGCTATCATCATTGGGTATCTCAACATCTCTGGCCGTAGCCAAGTCTCCCAAATGAACGCCATCGACCTTGTCGGTAACTTCATCCTCGGTGGGCTTGTTGGCGGTGTTCTCTACACAACCAATATTTCCTTCCATGAATATGTCATCGCCCTGCTTATCGGGGTGGGTATTTTGCTAACCATTACGCGTTTCTGCCGGAAAATTAATATGTTCAGAAACGTTGCCATTGGTCGGCAAATCCCCATCATAAAAGATGGGCGTTTCCTGATGGAAAATATCCGCGATAAAAACAATAAAATTGATATGCTCAATATCGCCTCTCAGCTTAACCTACAGGGTATTTATTCTTTTGATGAAGTCTATTTCGCCCAAGTTGAGCCAAGCGGCGCGCTAACAGCCATTACGGATAAAAAGAAACTCCCTGCTCTCATCGTCTATTATGATGGTGTTATCCGGGAAGATGACCTCAAAGACGTTGGTCTTTCTGGCGATGATCTAAAAGAAGATGCAAAGCGTAAAGGCATCGAATCCCTTGATGATGTCTTTATGGCCGAGATTAAAGACAAGCAGTTCCATTATGTCTTGATGAATGGTCTCGTTGTACCTCATCCGCGTAAGGACAGAGAGCAAGAAGAAGCTAAAAAGCTCGCAGAAGAAGAAGCAAAGAAAAAAGCTGAAGAGCGTAAAGACGCTCTTACCCCCGGCGCAAAAGAAGAGACGGCCTGATCTACCGTCTTTTCCAATCATCTTGCCAGTATTTATCACCGTGCTGGCAAGATGACATATAATAGTCCTAAAAAATACTATTCCAAAAACGCTCCCACCAACTACCCTTTAGCTCATCTTTACATGCATTATATTGCTTTTGATATTGCTGGGCACGCCGCCCCACTTTACGCGCAACAGTGACCAACCACGGCTTTGCCTCGTAACTCCGCTTGCGGTAGCCACCCCAACCTTCGTGATACGCAAGATATTGCCGTGTTGCATTAGTGAGGGGAATCCCATCAATTTTATGGCTATTGGTGAGATACCAATTCACAAAATTCAACGCATCAGCGTAATTTGTCCGGCTACCCCCGGCCCCGGTCTGGCGTTGATAATCCCGCCAGATTTCATTCTTCGCCTGTGCATAACCGTAGGCGGTACTAATATGCCCCCACGGAATCACCCATAGGATATAAGTTCGCCGCGTCCGCGCATTAGCCCGAAAGCTTGATTCCTGATTCATAATCGCCATCGGGATGGCAGAAGGGATGTGCCATTTCTCCTCCTGCCGCATCGCAGTGTGATACCAGCTACGCTTCTCCCGATAAATCGAGCATAAATCATCAGGATGCTGGGGCGGGGTTGTGGTACAGCCCGCCAGCATTACCCCCGCCATCACAGCAAGGACCCCAGCCCACCTAGGCTGTATGACCTGTTGATTCGCAGCCATAGTTAGAAGGGGATTTCATCATCCAAGCCTTGGTCGTGGCCAGCAGAGCTATCCCAGCCATTGCCGCCCCCCATACCGCCATTACTGCCCCCACGGTTTGCAGGACCGGCCTGTTGTCCCCCAAAATTACTGCCCCCGTCATTATAGCCGCCATCATTATAGCCGCCATCATTATAACCACCATCATCACCACCGCTGCGCTGGCCATCAAGCAGCACAAGATTGCCACGGAAGCGGTCAATCACCACCTCGGTAGTGTATTTCTCTACCCCTTGTTGGTCCGTCCATTTACGCGTACGCAATTCGCCCTCAATATAGACTTTCCGGCCCTTCCGCAGATATCGCTCAGCAACCTCCCCCACGCGCTCATTAAAAATCACAACACGGTGCCATTCAGTCCGCTCGCGCCGCTCACCACTATTACGGTCATTCCATGTATCACTAGTCGCAATAGCGAGATTGACAATCTTACTGCCGGACTGCGTATTGCGCGTTTCTGGATCACGCCCCAAATTACCTACAAGAATAACCTTATTTACACTACCAGCCATGTATAATCCCCATCTCTCTTAAGAAGCTGTTTGCACTCTTACGGTTCGATTCTGGCACCATGTGCCCTTATTGCTTATATTGCACAGAACAATCGCCCATGCATCCACCCTGCCATAAAGACCATCAAGAGGACATAGCGTGACAGACACACCCACACCTACCGGCACCAGCCATATCATTGTCCGTGGTGCCCGCACGCATAATCTAAAAAATGTCAACGTCACGATCCCACGCGATAAGCTTACGGTCATGACGGGGCTTTCTGGCTCTGGTAAATCCTCCCTCGCCTTTGATACCATCTATGCCGAAGGCCAACGCCGTTATGTGGAGAGCCTCTCTGCCTATGCGCGGCAATTTTTGGAGCTCATGGGCAAGCCAGATGTAGAGTCCATTGAGGGGCTGTCCCCCGCTATTTCCATCGAGCAAAAAACCACCTCGCGCAATCCACGCTCTACCGTTGGGACCATCACCGAGATTCACGATTATATGCGCTTACTCTGGGCGCGGGCGGGGGTGCCTTACTCCCCTACTACGGGCCTACCGATTGAGGCGCAGAGCATCAGCCAAATGGTGGACCGTGTTATGGCCATGCCCGCGGGCACGCGGCTTATGCTGCTCGCCCCCATCGTGCGGGACCGCAAAGGCGATTGTGCGAAAGAACTCGCCGAGCTGACCCGCCGTGGCTTTGCGCGCGTGCGGATTGATGGCACACTTTATGAAATCACCGATGCCCCCAAGCTCAACCGCAAAACACGCCATAATGTCGATGTTGTGGTCGATCGCATCGTCCTAAAAGAGGGGATAGAAACCCGACTAGCCGATAGTTTTGAAACCGCTTTGGAACTCTCAGACGGTTTGGCCTCTGTTGAGGAAGTCCTCCGCAGCGGGGAAGAGCGGGAGCCGCTTAAAGCCTCCTTCTCCTCCCGCTATTCCTGCCCAGAATCTGGCTTTATGCTAGAGAGTGTGGAGCCGCGCCTTTTCTCCTTCAACGCGCCAATGGGGGCCTGCCCAACCTGTGATGGGTTGGGTACAGAAACGCATTTTGACCCCAATCTCATCATCCCTGATGATAGCCTAACCCTGCGAGAAGGCGCCATTGCGCCATGGCGTAATGAGCAAGACCCGCTCTTTGACCAAACCCTCGCCGCCCTCGCCCGCCATTGCGAGGAAACTCTTGATACACCATGGAGCAAGCTGAAAGAGACATCCCGCCAATTCCTTCTCCATGGTGGGGCGGAGGCTGTCAGCATCCCTTATCAGGATGGTAAGGGCAAAACACACACCATCCACCGCCCCTTTGAGGGCATCATCAGCCATCTACAACGCCGCCTTGCCCAGAGCAGCAGCATCCATGTGCGCGAGGCCCTTGGCCGGTATCAATCCGCTATGCCCTGCCCTGCCTGCCACGGGGCACGATTGCGGCCAGAAGCCCTGTGTGTGAAGGTCAATAACAGCAATATCGCCGAAGCCTCAGAGCTTACCATTCAAGAAGCTCTTGCATGGTTTAAAACTGTGGAGGCCAGCCTCACCCCCCAGCGGGCCGAGATTGCACGGCGCATCCTCAAAGAAATTACCGAGCGGCTGCATTTCCTCGACCGTGTGGGGCTAGATTATCTCACCCTCTCCCGCAGCTCTGGCACGCTCTCAGGTGGAGAGAGCCAGCGCATCCGGCTGGCTTCGCAAATTGGCTCCGGCCTAACGGGCGTCCTCTATGTGTTAGATGAACCCTCCATCGGGCTGCATCAGCGCGATAATGCCCGTTTACTCACCATGCTGGAGCGGCTGCGCAATCTCGGCAATACCGTCCTTGTTGTGGAGCATGATGAAGATGCCATCCGCCAAGCTGATTACCTCATTGATATGGGGCCGGGGGCCGGGACCCAAGGCGGGCGCGTCATCGCTTATGGCACGCCAGAAGAAGTCGCCCAAAATCCCGATAGCCTCACCGGCGCATGGCTCGCAGGTCGCCGGGGCATCCCCGTGCCCACCACCCGCCGCAAAAGCAAACGCTGGGTAAGCATCCATGGGGCAAAGGGTAATAACCTCAAAAATATCAGCGTAAAGTTCCCTTTAGGGACCTTTATTGCCATCACCGGGGTCTCTGGCAGTGGGAAATCCACTCTCATTACCGATACCTTCTATAAAGGCTTAGCCCGGCAGATTATGAAATCGGCCGCCGTCCCCCTCCCTTATGGACGGCTAGAAGGCACAGAGCAGCTCGATAAAATCATCGAGATTGACCAATCCCCCATCGGGCGCACACCCCGCTCCAACCCTGCTACTTATACGGACCTCTTTGCCCCTATTCGGGATTGGTTTGCCGAACTGCCAGAATCCAAAGCGCGGGGTTATAAGCCGGGCCGTTTCTCCTTCAATGTCAAAGGGGGTCGTTGCGAGGCTTGCCAGGGTGATGGTGTATTGAAGATTGAGATGCACTTCCTACCGGATGTGTTCGTAACCTGCGATAGCTGCAAAGGTGCGCGCTATAATCGGGAAACGCTGGAGATTAAGTTTAAAGGTAAATCCATTGCCGATATTCTGGCCATGACGGTGGATGAGGCTGTGCCCTTCTTCAATGCGGTACCACGCATTGCCGACCGCCTCGCCATCCTTCAACAAGTGGGGCTAGGCTATGTCGCCCTGGGCCAGCAAGCCACCACCCTCTCCGGTGGTGAGGCCCAGCGTGTAAAGCTCGCGAAAGAACTCGCCCGCCGCGCTACAGGCCGAACCCTCTATGTACTGGATGAACCCACAACTGGGCTGCATACAGAGGATGTGCATAAGCTCCTCAACGTCCTGCATGCACTCGTAGAGCAAGGCAATACGGTGCTGGTTATTGAGCATAATCTGGACCTCATCAAAACAGCGGATTGGGTCATTGATATTGGTCCAGAGGGCGGCGCAGGCGGGGGCGAGGTTGTAGCCACCGGCACACCGGAGGATATTGCCGCCTGTAAAGCCAGCCATACAGGGCGATTCCTCGCCCCGATGCTCGCTGCCAAAGGCCCGCCCTCTCATACAAAGAAGGATGCCAAACCACGCAAAAACTGATAAGCACCTCTTATGACGCCCTTTTTTGCTTGGTTATTCCTCTTAGGGGCCATCTTGTTAGAGGTTATGGCCACCAGCCTGCTGAATATCTCTAACGGGTTTCGCAAGCCCCTACCGACCATAGGCGCGCTCCTCTTTTATGGGGCGGCCTTTTTCTGCTTGGCCCAAGCCCTAAAATGCATCCCCCTCGGCATTGCTTATGCGGTATGGTGCGGGGTGGGGATTGTCTGCATTGTGGTTATCGGGCTGACTGTCTTCCGCCAGCCCTTAAACCTCACCGCTTATCTAGGGGTTGGGCTTATCATGCTTGGCACGTTACTCGCCTGCCTCTCTGGCGGGGTACGGCACTAACGCTATGAGGGCCACTCTCTTACAACGCCACATATTACGCGGCTTGATGATGCTCATCATGCTCGTAGCATTTAGTGGGCAACTCCTCCTCACAGCTACGAGCTTACCAGAGGAAAGCCCCAGAGCGGCTATTTTACGTCTAACGCATCTCGATATTGCACCCGCACCGCCGCCAGAGCCTCACGCTGGCCCTACCATGCATGACGCTATGGGGATGACTACTCCTCATCACACGGCCCAGCATGATAAAATGACCCATCATGGGGGCCATCATCACGGGGTGGACTGCCCCCTTTGCCCGCTTTTAGGGCACATCCTCTTTACCCTTACCAGCCTATTCGTGCTGTTAAGTTGCATCCGGCTTTCCCGGCAGCTTTGGCAGGCGAGTCCCCCCGCACAAGCCCCACCAGAACCCACACGCCAACGCCCGCCAAGCCGTGGGCCGCCTCGCCTCTTTCTAAACCAAACATTCGCCTGACCGAGCCAGCTTAAAAGGCTGTGCATCGGCCTTTTCTGCATGTTGTTTTCAGGATGGATTGATTTTGTTTTTTCCCTCATATCGTCTGGGGCGGGGCCTAACGCGCCGTCTCTTAGTGCTGGGTGGTTTTGCTTTACCGCTTACGCCCCTGCTCGCTCAAACATCCCCTCAAAATACGCTGCCCACATCCGCATCTGATGCCGTAGCCCCCGCCACGCCCATCCCCCACCCGGTGGAGCAAATCAGCGTGATAGGCACGCGGCGGCCTTTCACACAGGCCGCGGACACCGCAGCGTTATTCCGCGATGTACCAGGTTTTAGCAGCTATAAAACGGGTGGGATTGCCAGCCTCCCCGTCTTAAATGGTATGGCCGATGACCGGGTCGCCACCTTTGTGGATGGCATGCCCCTTATGGCCGATTGCCCTAACCATATGAACCCCGCCCTCTCTCAAATCAGCCTCGATGAAGTCGCCCATAGCGTTGCGATTGCGGGGATCACCCCTGTTAGCCTCGGCGGTGATAGCACCGGTGGGACCATCTCTGTGGAGCGCAAAGACCCACAATTTGCCAAAGAGGGCAAAGTCCTCATCACCGGTGATGGACGAGAAGATTGGCGCAGTAATGGCGGCGGCTCTGGCGCAGGGGGCTCCCTCACTATTGCGAACGATATGCTCAGCCTTCGCTATAGTGGCTCCTACACCCATGCGAGCGATTATACCGCCGGGGGACGCGGCGGGCGGGTTTTATCCTCCAATTATCTCAGCTTCAACCATGATGTCACGGCAGGGCTAAAGCTAAAGAACCACCTCTTTAGCCTCACATTTGGGCAACAAAATACCCCTTATGAGGGCTTCCCCAACCAATATATGGATGAAACAAATAACCGCTCCACCTTCGTTAATGGCAAATATCTAGGAACATTCAACTGGGGTACGTTAGAGGCTCGTGGCTATTGGCAACATGTGACCCACGCAATGAATATGCTAGCCGATAAAGGTGGCCATAGTGCTACCACCGGTATGCCGATGAATAGTGATGGACGCACAGCCGGTTATAGCCTTGTAGCCACCCTCCCCTTGGGGCGGAGCCATCAACTTAAACTAGGCAGCGCGTTTAGCCATGATGGCCTTAATGATTGGTGGCCCCCTTTAGGGGGCAGCATGATGATGGGACCAGAGGCCTTCCATAGCCTTAACCACGCCCATCGCGACCATCTTGGCCATTTCATCCAATGGGATGCTCAATGGTCCCCGCGCTGGTCTAGCGAGCTTGGGATGCGTAGCGATGTCATCATGATGAATACTGGCACAGTCTCCCCTTATCAGGGCCTCTCCTCCATGAGTGATATGGGGATGAATATGGGGGGAAGCATGATGGGTATGGGCGGCATGGCCGGTATGGATATGTCCAACATGGGCATGAGTGGTATGAGTATGGGCAGCACCAACCAAGAGGCCGCCCGTGCCTTCAACAAAGCGCGCCGGGGCCGGACGGATGATAATTTCGATGTCACGGCCTTACTACGTTATAAAGCTAACGCCTATCTGAATATCGAAGGCGGCTATGCTCGCAAAACACGTTCCCCCAACCTCTATGAACGCTATGGCTGGAGCCGGGAAAGCATGACCGCACGGATGATTAACTGGTTTGGCGATGGCAATGGCTATGTCGGCAATCTCAACCTCAAGCCAGAAGTCGCTAATACAGCGAGTGTTACCTTCCGCCTCCATGATGCGGCGGATCATCAATGGGAGGCAATGGTCCAACCCTTTTATACCTATACGCATAATTACATTAATGTCGTGCGGATTGGGGCCCTCTCCCGCGGGTTTAACCTCTTACAATTTGAGAATCATAATGCCCAAAGCTACGGCATTAACGCCTCTGGCCGCGCCACCTTATGGGATGGCGATAAATGGGGCACGGGGGAGATTTCCACCCAGCTGAATTGGGTAAAGGGGCAGGACTTCAAAACCCATTCCGGCCTTTATCAACAAATGCCGCTTAATGGGAGCATCCGCCTCCATGAGCATTTTGGCCCCTGGCACGGCATGGCCGAGATTGTTCTTGTCAAAGCTAAGCATACAGTCGATTGGGTGCGTAATGAGCCCCGCACCCCCGGCTACGCGCTGCTGAATCTGGGAGCAGGGTATCATTGGTCCAAATATCTACAGCTTGATGTAAGCCTCGATAACTTGCTGAACCAACGCTACGCCCTCCCCCTTGGTGGGCGTGCTGTCAGCACCGCAGGCAGTCCACCCGGCCCTGTGTTAGGCATGGGTCGCTCTGTTAATCTGACCCTACGGGAGCATTTCTAAAAACAAAAGGCGTCTCCACAGTGCAGGAGGACGCCTTTCTTTGTGAAGGGAAAGGGCCTTACCCCTGCGCGCCATCACCAAGATGGGTCTGGCCGCGTTTTTCTGCCAGAGCGGCTTGGCGTTGCCGCTCACGGTAACGATGCCGTTGGGCCTCTGTGCGTTGGTTATAGCAATGAGGACAACTTACCCCCTCCTCATAATGAGGGGACTGCTTATCCTCTGCACTAATAGGCGCGCGGCACGCATGGCAAAGGTCATATTGGCCCAGCTTTAACCCATGCCCAACGGACACACGTTGGTCAAAGACGAAACATTCACCCTCCCACAGGCTTTCCTCCTCCGGGATTTCCTCCAAATATTTTAAAATACCGCCTTTGAGGTGATACACATCCTCCACCCCTTCCTGCCGCGCAAAGGCGGTGGATTTTTCACAGCGTATGCCCCCCGTGCAGAACATCGCGATTTTAGGTGTGCGGCCTTGGGCCTCTACCTCCTTACGCCACTTACGGAACCATTCTGGAAACGCACGGAAGGTCTTGAGGTCCGGGTCCACCGCCCCGCGGAAGGTCCCAATCGCTACCTCATAATCATTGCGTGTATCCATCACCACCGTATCAGGGTCGGAGATAAGGGCGTTCCAATCCTTTGGCTCAACATACCGCCCAACGCAGACGAGCGGGTCAATATCAGGCTGCCCCATGGTGACGATTTCTTTCTTTAACCGGACTTTCATCCGCAAAAAAGGCATCGTCTTGGCACGGGATTTTTTATAATCAAACCCCGCACAACCGGGCAGGTTATTAATATGGGCCAATACTGCATCAATCCCAGCATCAGAACCGGCAATCGTGCCGTTAATCCCCTCACGGGCCAAAAGGAGGCTGCCCTTTACCCCCTCCCGCTGGCACATATCCAATAGCGGTTGGCGGAGAGCCTCATAATTATCAAAGGCTGTAAAATGATAAAGCGCGGCTACACAAACCGGCAAAGATGTTTCTGTCATTAGTCACCCATCTCGCAAAGAAGGAACCTTTCCCCCTTCTAGCAGCCTACCTTTAGAAAGGCACGTCCCCAGAGTAAGGGACGTCAAGGTTCCTTCATGCTCTTAGAGCGTCCAATAGACCTCATGCCGATGCTCGTAACCTTCCTGTTTGGTCGCGCCCTCGGCACGCTCTTTATCATCAGGCCAAGGCTCCCCTGCTGCAACAGCCGGTGGAACATAGCCGTGGTCCCGGCAGAGACGCTTAATCGTATCAATCACATACGCTGTCCCGATGATGCGCGTACATTCAAAAGCGCGGTCTGTCCCTTTATGACGAGGGCAAAAAAGATAATCATTATGCTGAAAAGGCGTGCGAACATCATGCCAACAGCTATTACAACCATGCGTACTAAAGACCCGATACGGCGTAGTGAACTCATTCATCGGGTCTGTAAAACCGCTAATCATCACGACAGGCGTCTCAACCGCCCATGCCAACCAAGACAAACCAGAGGATAATCCCACAAAGAACTCTGCATGTTTTAACCAACGCGCACGCTCTGCCAAGGGACGCTCGCCTGTTTCATCCTCCACACCATGAGGCAGGGCATTCCAATAACACCCCACCCCAACCACAGGGTCTTTATCGATACAAATAACACGATACCCCATCTTTTTGAGGTATTTTACTGTATCTAACCACCCAATAGGGTGATGCCACATTTTACACGCACAAGAGGCCTGCACCGCGACAACAACATAAGGTTCCTCTATCGGGCGGGTATCAGGCTCCTCAACCGCCACTCTCGGGCGGACCTCTGTTGGGTCCACACCCAAAATCCACCCTGCCGTCCGATGCAGCCCCACCGCGCGGAAATCCCGCGGTTGCCATTCCTGATCCTCATCATGGAAGAAAAGCCCGAGATAATACGTGGCGTAAAACTCATCACGCACAGCACCAAACTCTTTATCCACCATAAAGCGAATCTCTGGATAAACCGGCCCCATAAGATCGCGAATCATCTCACTCACCACAACGGTGAGCGTACAGCCATGCACTTGGCCAAAACGCTCTACATAGGGTATCCATCCGAGCGGATCGCCCAATGTCCCCGCAGGCATAATAACGGCAACCTTCTTCCCCCGTGCATTATAATGATGCGTCCAAACGAGCTTCTCATCATCAAAAAGCTCTATCACACCTTGGAGAAAGTATTTCTTGCGGGAATATACCATCTCCCCGCCCTTCTTCTGGTCATAAAGGCATGTATCAGTCTGCCCATCCCAAAAGCGTATCCGCCATTGCTCACCCTCTGGGAGCTTAACGCGTATCCCTAAATTAAAATCATACCGCAGCCCATGTGGACCCTCTTGCGTCAGGACTGGCGCAGGCGCAGGAAATGCAGCACCGGGTATGCGCTCAATATCATCACCTTGCGCCCCACTTGCGTTAGATGAGACATCTTGCCCCACCCCTGACGAACCACCCATAGCTAATAAGGATGGCACGGGGGAAGACGTTACAGCTGCCTGCCCCGGCTCTACCATTGCCTCATTCCCGCCAAGGGAGGACAACTTCCCCCCCGACACTAAGGCCTCTGACGAGGACGAGGAGGAAGAAGCTCCCTGTGAGGAGGGTGGACGCAGGGAAGCAATATCCTGCAAAATACGCTCTTTCCCGCGTCCATTTTGCGGGGCATCATTCTTATGCTCTGTCATTGGTCAAACTCCCCAAAGCCGGGAATTGTCTCGATAACCGCCTTAACCTGCGTAAAAGAAATACCTATAGAACATTCAAACATGCGGTCTGTTCCCTTATGACGTGGGCAAAAGAAAACATCATCCATACGCAAGTCAATATTCACATCATTTGCGCAACTATTACAGACATTACGATTAATCACCCGATACGGTGTGTAAAACTCATTATAAGGCTCGGTATAGCCACTAATCATCACAACAGGTGTCTCCGCTGCCCACGCCAACCATGAAAGCCCCGATGATACTCCCACAAAGAACTCCGCATGTTTTAACCAACGTGCACGCTCTGTTAAGGGGCGGACCCCTGTTTCGTCTTGCGTTCCGTGGGGGATAGGCCGCAATGCCGCAGTAGGCCCAGCAATGCGCATGGCATCAATACATACAACTTTATACCCTTTTTCTTTCAGAAAACGGACAAGGTCATACCATCCGCGCGGGTTGTTCCAATATTTACTCAACCCTGAAGCTTGAGCAGCGATACACACATAGGGCTCCTCCATAGGACGCCCCCCCTCATCTACTGAGATACGCGGCCTACGCTCCTGCGGTGGCAACCCCAAAATATAAGCCCCCATATGGGCCAACCCACTTTGGCGGTAATCATTAGGCTGACAAATACGGTGGTGATCATCAAAAAAGACAAGCACCACATATTGAGCATAATATTGCCTATCCCCCACATCCGACTCACCAATAAAGCGAATATCAGGATATTCATCCTCAAAAAGCGGAATTAAATATGACGCAATAAAAAGAGTCGCACGGCATTTATGCTTCTCTACAAAAGCTAGGGCATGTCCTATCCATGCAAGATGATCCCCAAGACCACCCAAGTTCATCGTGATAAGCACTTCACGATCGCGCAAATCACATAGATGGGTGAAGATAAGCTCCCCATCCTTCCAGACGCAAATCTCAAAAGGAATATAATAACGCTTAAAGCTCCGCACCATGCCAGAACCTATAAGCTCCTCTAGGAACAAAATAGTATCTGTCTCCACATCCCGGAGACGAACCAACCATTTGGCCCCCTCAGGCACCCAAACGCGGCAGCCTTCGTTAAAATCGTACCTGATTCCCTCAGGGCCCTCTTGGGTTAATACAGTCGTCTTTGTCTCACTCATGACCACGCACCCTCATTACCTTTATCATACCCGTAAACCCCGCTCATAAGGGCCGCTCTCCCCATGCCAAAACCTCGAGATGCTCTAATGATTCCGGGCCAAAGCTTTGCTCTTGCACCACAGGCAACCGCCCCTGCGTATAAGCCTCAGATGTTGCCGCAAGGCGCATCTTACCGCTGGGGGTCCGCCAGATACCCCCTTGGCGTACTAATACGCAACGTATCTGCTTAACCGGGCAAATATGCCGCATAGCACGCGCCATAGCCTCCAACACCGCCCCATAATCTTCCGTCTGGCGAATATGCGTTAAGGAAAGCTCTCCCATAACGCATAACATCCCCTCATGACGGAAGACCGCCACAGCACGGCTTGTAAATAAGGGGCATGCCTGCCGTACAGCTTGGGCTAAATCCGCAGGGTCATAACGCTGCTCACCAATCGGCACGCTATTTTCCAACCGCCCCGTGACGAACAAACAGTCCTGCTGCATAAAGCCCATATCCCGGCTACGGAACCACCGGCGGCCATCATCACCCATAATGAAACGCTCGCGGTTTTCGACCTCACGATTCACATAGCCCGGCGTAACGGATGGCCCGCTAAACCATAACTCCCCTACCTGACCGTCTGGCAGCGGAGCCTCGTTCTCTGGGTCCACCACGAGGATGTCATGACCATCAATCACACGCCCACAATTCGCCACGGCCCGCTTATCATAAGCATCATACGGTGGGGCAACGCGCCCCTCTGCCAAAGCACGGCGAGAGACGACATCAAAAGATACAACCTCTTTGCCATCCCCTTTACCGCTAGAGACCATTAAGGTGGTTTCTGCCATCCCGTAGCCAGGCCTAAGGACAGATTTTTTCAACCCAATAGGCAGATACCGCTTAAAGAGTGTCTCCACCGTATCCTGCTCTATCATTTCCGCCCCGATAAAAGACCATGCCCAGCAAGACAGGTCTAACCCCTCTAAAGCCGCATCTGGCACTTGTCGGGCTAGAAGCTCGTACGCAAAATTAGGCCCGGCAGAAAAACTAAGGCGGTACCGGTCAATCGCCTGCACCCATCGCTCCGGCTTGGCGATAAAATGCTCTGGCCGCATCAACCACAATGCCCCACCAGCCCCGATGCAATAAAGCACACTCACCAAGCCAAGGTCATGCGAGAGAGGCAACCATATAAGCCCGCTCTCCCCCGCCCATAAATTGCCGCGGAGCATCATTTGTTGCAGATTCGCCCCCACATTACGGTGCGTAATCTCCACACCACGCGGATGCCCCGTAGAGCCGGACGTATATTGCACATAGGCAATATCATCCAACGCCGCAGCATGACGGCGATGAAGCGGTTTGGCCTGCTCGGCACCTTCTATAGGGATCCATTTCAGGCCCGCAGCCCGCCCAGCAGCCTGCCGCCTAAAGCCCATAAGCGTCTCGCGCGTACCGAGCACCGCAACCGCCCCGGAATCCTCCACAATCTCAAAAAGCCGGTCTGCACTACCCAACATAGCCGGGTACACACCAGAGACGGGCTCCATATTCGCATAAAGGCAGCCAAAAAAGCCCGCGACAGAGGCTGTTCCATTCTCAAAGCATAAAACAACCCGGGACCGCTCCGGCATGAAACGATCCACCAATCCGGCAATCCGACATGCCCAATCATGCATTTGCTGGAAAGTCGCGCTCTCCTCAATCTCCCCTTCCTCATCGAGCAAGAAGAAGCGGACCTTATCGGGATTTTCCACCGCCCGGAAGCTGAGCATCTCATCAACCCGATTAGCATCTTTATTCAAAGCAGCTAGCGTATTGTCGTAAAAGTCGACTGTATAACCATGCTGCTGAATCGTCCGGTACGATATGTCTCTCATGCTTCTGCCCCTTCCACCGTGATGGCACCGCCTTGCTGCACCATCATTACAGCCTGTTGCAGCAAGCTCCGCGCCATCTCGATGATGGTTTCACTCCGTGCAAGAAGTGTTAGAGTCGCATCCACACCAAACTCCACATTAATAGCCGTTTGCAGCTCCACCCCGGCGAGGGAATCAATCCCCAACTCGGCAAGACGTGCGCTATCAGCAATGCTCTGCGGGTCCACTTGGAGGACCGTCCCTAATTGCTGCTTTAGCCGTGTCAGCACATAATCTAACCGCTCCCCTTCAGGCATGCTCATTAAAAGCTGCACGGAATCAGAAACGCCACCGCTTTGGCTTTCCTGCTGCAAGAGCGCAAAACGTGCCGAGTTTTTCAGCCATGTGAGAGCCCCAAAAGCGTGCCGCCAATCAATCTCCACCACAGAGACTTCACTGCGCTCCACACCATAAAGAACCGGTAAAAGGGCCAAAGCATCCGCCGCTTTCATGGTTTTAATACCCGCAGCTTCAAAAAGACGGCCCGCCCCCTCACTCTCTGTCACCATACCGACATCACCAATCGCTCCCCACCCTACAGCAAGAGCCGGTAAGCCCTGCCGGCGGCGATTTTCTGCCAGAGCGTTAAGGTAACTATTAGCCGCGATATAGCTGCTCTGCCCCACATTCCCCAACTCTGCCGTAAAGGAGGAATAAAGGACAAAATGATCCAACTTCAGGCCGCGCGTTGCTTCATCCAAAGCCTGCGCCCCCACAATTTTAGGGGCCATAACACGGGCGATGCTGCGCGAATCATCCATCGATTCAATAAGCTGGTCTTCCACCACCCCAGCCGCATGGAACACCCCGCGCAATGGCCGCTCATCTTGAGCGAGCTTCCGCACTAATGCCTTCACCGTATGAGGCTGGGTAACATCCAACCGATGCGTTACAACCTGCCCGCCATGCGCCGCAGCAAGCTTGTTAAGCTGAGCGATAGCATGTTGACGCTCCGGGTCTTGCGGTAAGGTCCGCCCAGCCAGATGCACAGCCCCCGCACCTTGTAAGAGCAGATATTCCGCCGTTTTGAGGCCAAAGCCGCCCATCCCCCCGGTAATGAGGTACGAGCCATCCCGCTTAAAGCCCGGTAAGGGGCGCGCAATAGGCCGTGCCTTTAGGCCGCTCATATCCTCATAAGAGAGGAGCACCTTCCCAATATGCCGCGAGGCCATCATATAGCGGAAGGCTTCCGCCGCCTCAGCCGCAGGGAAGGTTTTTATCGGCAAGGGAGCAAGCTTACCCTCCCGGCTGAGCGTCAAAATCTCATCCATAATCCCAAACAACGCCTCATGCGGCATCATCCGGTCCATATCGAAGGAGATATAGGTCAAATTCTCATTAAACGGTCTCAGATCCAACGCCCGATGCTCAACAATATCGCGCTTGCCAATCTCCACAAACCGGCCCATCGGCGCGACAAGTTTAAGGCTATGAACCATCGCCTCACCGGGGAGGGAGTTCAACACCACATCTACCCCGCGGCCCCCGGTAGCCTCACGGATACCATCGACAAACTCTAACGTACGGGAATCCCACACACCGGCACAGCCTTGCTGACGTAGATAGTCCCGCTTCTCCGGGTTGCCCGCTGTGGTGTAAATGACAGCCCCACGCATTTTTGCAATGTGAATTGCTGCCTGCCCTACACCACCTGTCCCAGCATGAATCAGCACACTCTCCCCTTCGGCAAGATGTGCTAACTTCACTAAGGTGTAATAGGCCGTCATAAAGGCCACGGGCACACCTGCAAGCTGCTCTAAAGCCTCATGCGTTATATCAGCCGAAAGCTTAAAGGCGCAGCCTGCCAGCGCACTTACCTTCAACACACGGCGATAAGCAAAGCTATCAGGATAAGCCACAACGAGCCGATCACCCGGTGCCATATCCTCAACACCCTCACCAACGGCTTCAACCTCCACCACGGCCTCAAGACCGAGGCTTTCGCCGTTAAAGGTCCCCTCAATCACGCTCTCCGGGAGGAGACCAAGGGCTTTAAGAACATCCTTAAAGTTAAGGCTGGCTGTTAATGTCCGCAGCTTGACTTCACCCGGCCCCGGCTCTGGCACGGTATAAGCCTGCCAGCGGATGGTCTCCACCGTGTTCGCGCGTCCCCCCTCTAGCCGCACGCTACAGCTCCCCTCATCATGAGAGCTGATAATCTCACCCCATGAGACAGGTTGCGGCTCTGGCTTGAGAGATGGGGAGACTAACCGCTGAACAAGCCGCTGCACACCCTCATCACTCGGGCGCAACCAGACACTATCCTCAGCACACCCCTCCAACACCAGCTCGGCAGCGATATCCTCTACTAGCTGGTCCGCCCCAATAGCGGGGACATCCACACAACGTATGGCTAGGTCTGTTCTCTCTGCCTCCACAGCGCGTAACAAACCATGGAACACACGCTGCATCGCCACAGCCTGCCCATGCTCCGCATAAGCCCCACGCGTGATGAGGATGACCGCAAGGCGATGCTTCCGCCGCCGTTGTGGGATATGCTGGATGACCTCAATACACGCCATCACATCATCAAGGCAGTGTTGATAATCCGCACCATCTCGCGGGAACAACACAAGCGCACGTTGTTTGCTTAAAAAGGACTCATGCGCCAAGCGTTCCGCTAAATCCGCCCCGTTAAGAGAAGCAGCATGGGTTATATCTGCCCCATTTTGATGCAGCATCTCCGCTACAGCCTCTGCAAGAGCGTCATTTTCCGCATGACAAAACGTAATCGCCAAAGGCTCACTTAACAAAAGCTGCTGCTCTGCATGAATCCATTCCGGTGCGTAAATAAGATGCGCACCTGTAGAACGGTCTCCCCCACGGCGAGCCATACGGCGGCAACATAGCCCTAATAACTCGCACACCAACTCTCCCTCTGGGGTAAAGAGCTGCATATCCGCAACAATCTTCCGCTCCGTCCGTTGGGTCGGTGTGACCTTTACATAAAGCCGCGCAACCTTCTGCCCCAGATAACTCACCCGCTCGATTGATGCAGGGACGAATACCTCCTTTTGCTCCTCAAAGGGGAAGGCCCCGATAAGCGCGTGCATAGCCCCATCGAGCAATGCTGGGTGCAGCAAATACTCGCCTATTGTGGCAGCTTGGTCATCAGCAAGGGCAATCTCTGCCACGACATAGCCCGCCCCACGATGTAAGCTTCGCAATGTTTGGAAGGCAGGGCCATATTCCAGCCCGATCGTGGCAAAAGCCTGATAGACCTCTGCCCCTTCAAAACATGTGGTCCCTTGGCAAAGAGCCGTAAAATCGAACCCCTGATTCCGCTCCGCAGTCGCACACCACGGAGCCGCTTGCAACACCGTAGCATGACCATGAGTTTGCCAATCCCCATTCCATGCAAAGCTTTCACTCTCAAAGCTTAAACGCCGCGTTGTTGTGTTAAACCGCCACATCATAACGGGCACTTGCCCCTCTTGCACAACAAGGGGGGTATTGAGGGTCACATCCTCAATCACAGCGGGGGCTTTGGCCTCCAACTGTGCATGAGCCGCCAAAGCGGCCTCAATATAAGCCGCAGCGGGGAACAGCACCATCTGATGCACCTTATGGTCCATCAGCCACTCCATCACGACGACACTAATATCCGCCCGCCACGCACGCCCTTCCAATAGGCTCGGTGTCCCTAAAACAGGATGAACCTGCTCATCCAACCGGTCACGCCGCGCGGCTTCTGTCTCCAAAGAGGGGACTAATTTTTCAACCCACCGATAGAAGGGTAAATCCATCCGCTCGGCCCGAAGGATATAACGCCAATCCGGCTCCGCCCCACTCAAGGTTAGGCGTACTAAGGCACGCAATAGCCCTTCTGCATCATCATGATGACGGCGCAAAGTGGGGATGACGGCGACCTCATATCGCCCTTCCTCCGCACAATGCGTCACAGAGGCCCCCAAAACCGGATGTGACGCGACCTCTAAAAAGACGGCATGACCATCCTGCAACAGATGGTGCATAGCCTCATAAAATAAGACCGGCTCACGCGCGTTTGCATACCAATATGCGCCATCATGACGCTCCTCATCCCGCCATGCTTGACCCGTCACGGTGGAATAAAGCGGAATCACCGGTTTTTTAGGCTGAATCTGCGCCAAGGCTATGAGCATATCATGCTCAATAGCGGCCATCTCTGGGCTATGATAAGGGACTTCAACCTTGAGGAAGCGGGCAAACACACCTTCCTTGCGACATGCTTGCTCTAGCTCTGCAAGAGCGTCTTGCGGCCCTGCAACTGTGCAAGACTCCCCACTATTAACCGCCGCAATGCTAATCTGCCCGCCAAAGCGGCCTTCCAACCGTTTGGCCAACATCTCGCGCCCTAGCCCAACGGCCAGCATCGTTCCACGCCCAGCAAGACGGCCCTGCAACTGGCTGCGATGGTAAATAACCGTAACGGCGTCTTTAAGCTCCAGCGCACCGCTTATATAGGCTGCTGCCACTTCCCCAACACTATGGCCAACCACAGCCCCCGGCGTAATGCCATAATGAGCAAAAAATGCCGCAAGGCATATCTGCACCATAAAGATGGCAGGCTGTGCAACCTCTGTTTCCTGCACGCGGGACTTACGCTCTGGCTGCAACAACGCATCCCGTAAAGACCAACCTGCTAGCTCCTGAAAAAGCACATCACATTGCTGGGCAAGAGCGCGCACTTCAGCCGGGGCCTTACGCAGCAAGTAACGACCCATCCCCCACCATTGTGGCCCCATACCAGAGCATAAAAAGACAGGCTTTACCGGCTGGTCCACCACCGCTTTACCCGTAAAGAGGGCTGGGTGATTACGGTCCACCGCCAAGGCCTCCAACGCCTCACGCGCTTGCACATACGCATCTGCCCCACGCTCTGGGAGGATAAGGGCCCGTTGGCGGAAGCGTGCCCTATATCGTGCTGCGGCAAAACACAGCCCATCCCACAGACGCTTATCCGCCTCATCCCCTAGTTGAGCGGCATAAACATGGCCCATCCGCTTGAGCGACGCCTCAGAAAATGCACTCAGCAGCAAAGGCGTCCGCCCCATAAAACCTGCTGGCCGCACCCCTTTAAGCCGATGCTCACGCATAGCCTTCTTACGGGCAGCATTTTTCTCCGCCTCTGTAGGCCGCCGCAGCAAGGCTACGGCATTGGTCCCGCCATACCCAAAGGAGTTTACCACCGCATAAAGCTTATCGCGTTGGGGCAGAGGGCTTGGCTCACCTTGAGCCACCTTAATGCCATACTCATCAAACGGGATAGCCGGGTTAAGCTCTTTTAAATTCGCTTGGCCGGGAACCATGCCATGCTCCAAGCACAGCATAGCCTTCAACACTGCCGCTGCCCCTGCCGCAGCCTCCAAATGGCCCAGATTCGCCTTTACCGACCCAACAAGGACAGGCTCCCCCTCATCCTGATACTGCCCAATGGCTTGCCCAATCGCCTTAGCCTCAATCGGGTCACCGACCGGTGTGCCCGTCCCATGGGCCTCCACATAAGCAACATCGCGCGGGGCAACCTTAGCCTTACCCAAAACCTCACGAATCAAGCTCTCTTGGGCATCCACATCCGGCATGGTGAGAACAGGCGTATGGCCATCCTGATTCACCCCAGAGCTGCAAATCACACCGCGAATCTCGTTACCATCGCGCACAGCATCTTTAAGGCGTTTGAGCATCAATATGACGCAGCCTTCCCCACGCCCATACCCATCAGCATCAGCCGCAAAGGATTTAGACCGCCCATCTCTGGCTAAGAAACGCCCTTTTGTCATCAGCATGGCGGTTTGCGGGGCGAAGATACAATTTACTCCACCGGCTAAAGCTACGTCACATTCCCCAAGGCGAAGGCTGTTACAGGCTTGATGCACCGCCACAAGAGAGGAAGAACACGCCGTATCCATCGCAATGGTCGGGCCTTTTAAGCCATAAACATGAGCCAACCGAGCCGCATGCATTGTCATAACGGAGGATAAAGCCGCAAATTGGTCGCGGATTTGCGACTGCATAAACGGGCTACCACCATGAATGAGCTGGTCTTGTGTAAAGCTCCCCACAAAAACGCCCGTCCGCGTTCCCTCCAACGCGCTCGCTTTTATATTGGCACTCTCCATAGCATGCCATGCCACGCTTAAAAGCAAACGCTGGGGGACATCCATCAATGTCCCCTCACGCGGGGAAATACCAAAAAAGAGGGGCTCAAACTGATGCTCCTCTAAGGTGAGAAAGTGGCCATATTGCATGGTCGTCTTACCCGGCGTGTGGTCCACCGGGTCATAAAAACGCCGCCGCCCCCAACGGTCCTCCGGCACAGCAACACAACCATCGCGGCGATCGAGTAAAAACCGCCACAACCCCTCCATATCCGCAAGGCCCGCTGGCAATATGCAACCTGTGCCGATAATGGCTATCTCATCCGCGCGATACATAGGCCTCATCACCGCTCTAACTTATGCTGGATATAGTCCTTCAACATAGCCCGTAGCCGCTCTCTCTCCACATGACCTTCCGTTGTGCGTGGGATTTCTGGCACCCAAATCATCGTCACAGGGGGCAAAGCGGCATAACGCTGCCGTAATTTGACGGAAAGGGCTTGTTCATCAAATGTTTCAGTCGAGACAATCGCAGCATAGCACCGCTCTACACCCTGGCGGTCCTCCAGCATGAATACGCCTGCCTCTTTAATGCGTGGCTCTGTAAGAAGAATCTCCTCAACAACACCGAGGTCAAACTTCGCTCCACCCACATTTATCAACGCATCGGCCCGGCCATGGAGATGCACCTCCCCTGTTGTTGAGATGGCACCACGATCCCCCGGGTAAAACCACCCTTCATGAAAACGCGCACCCCCTACAGGATTTTCCTCCTTATAAGGATGCACACTCTCACTACGGATACGAATATAACCTACCTCCCCAGCGGGACATCTCCGCCCCTCAGCATCAACGGCCTCTATATCAACCCACGGGAGAGGCAAACCAACACTCTCCTCACTTTGCCGCTTTTCTGCGGGGATAGCGGCCACAACCCCAGTCTCATCCGTGCCATAAACAATCTGCACATGCGGGGTGAAACGCTCCTGCGTTTGCTCCAATATTTTTTGCGGCAAGCCCGCCCCAACAACACGCAAATGGATATGGCTCATCGCCCGACTAGCTGGTGGAAGAGCTTTTAAAACATGCTCCAAATGAGCCGGAGTGAGAACCAACAGCATTTCCGCTGCTTGCATCATCTCTGTGGCAATATTTTGGGAATCACTACTGCGTACCGTTGTCCCTGCGGCCAAAGCCGCCCCAGCCATAAGGAAGCCACTCAAAGATTGTGGGCCAATAGAGCATAAAAGATTCGGCTTGCTGCTCACATGCCGCGCTGTACGCGCTTTACGCACAAAGAACTCCACCATATCATGATAGATAAAACGATGAAGCTCTGCCTCCAGCTCCGCAAAGCTAAGCTCTATCAGATGGATATTGCGATCCGTCCCATTGGCCAAAGCAGCCCGACATGGCGTGGAAGGCTCAACAGGAACAGGCGGGTAATAGTTAGAGGCATCATCATCCTCTACCCCCTCCAACACACGCTCAAACCATGCTTCATCCAAGACCAGCCGCCCCTCGCCGGGGGGCATACACCCCATCCCATGAATGATAATAATCTCCGGCTGGAGAATGGCTAAATCCTCCTCCGAGACATCCCCCTTCGATAAAGAGGCTGAAGCCAGACCAAGCCGCCCTAGGGCTAGCGTTAACGCCCAATGCCGCCAGCTATCACTACATTGCACAGCCACCCGGCGCGGGGCCAAATCACGCAGCCCTTCTAATGCACGCGCTAACCGGCTTACAATCGCCTCTAACTGTGCATAGGTTTGCTGGCGCGCCAAACTCCCAAAAGCAATATCGCCCCCATTATGGCGTGCATTATAAGCTATAAACCGGTCTAGCATGTGGTTAAATATCTCCTCGGCACGGTGCTAAATGATGCACCTTCACTCACCCGCATTAAGTAATTGGCTATAAACTTGTTTAAGGGTGGCACTAACGCGCTCCGGCGCATAAGCCTGCGCTGCTCTATGGCCAGCCTCCAGCATCTTAGGCAATAATGGATCCCCTGAAGAAAACCCCGTTATGGCACGCGCCAAAGAATCAACCACGCCCTCAACATCTTCTGGCGAATGCCAAAAGCCATTCTGGGCTGTAGCGTAATCAATTCCACCACCACCATGATACCCCACAACACAACACCCAGCAGCCATGGCCTCCAAAGCCGTAATCCCCAAGGATTCCAAACGTCCAAGGGAGAGAACAATGGCAGACCTCCCCATAATGTCCGCTGTTTCTGCCTCGCTATTATTCTGCAAAGCTATCCAAGAAATATGGGTAAATTGTGGATATTTTAAGTGCAACATCTCACGCATTAATCCCGCATAATCCACCACATTTTCCTGCCCAACCCATTTCCTATAAGACACTACAATCTGCAGCGACTTAGGCTGTGGGGTAAAAAGCGTCCCATCCACAACGGGTGGGGTTATCAGCACATTATCCACCCCTAAAACAGACTGAATCATGCGGGTGCAATACGCGCCGGGGGAGAGAATATACTGTACCCCCCATTCCTTCAGATTCTGCTTTGATGGCCCATAGGTGAAAAAGTAATAAGGATTTTGACAGAAAATAACTTTCTTCCCCTGCAAAGGGGCACGAATCATCTTACTGTACCAGCCATTCAATGTTTCAGGGAAAACAATCAAATCATTCGCTGTTAAGTTCGTCACATCTGAGCATATCAAAGCCGCCATCTCACGGTCCAACCACGAAGGTGGGCCATCAGGCTGCATGACCTGCACCTCAAACCCCGCACGGCGCAATAAAAGCGCGTGACGATAAGTCGTCTTAACCCCACCAGTGATACAATCACGCGGGAAACAGTTTAAAAATATAATACGCCCCACAAACGGGCTCCCCCATTTTTATTCGCTCATGCATTAAGCACGCAAACCGTAAAATCTTCATTAACACAACCCAGCTTATTCATTAACATAAAGTGAAGGGGGGAAGCCAGTAGGCAGCCTTATTGTTCTGCTTTAAAAGGCGTCTCACCAATTATCTGCTGCACGAGGGTCGGCGTTAATATCTGTGGCAAAAGCACCTCTTTCCCCTGTGGGGAAAGGTAGAGATAAAAAGGCACGCCCTCACGCCCATGCGCACGAAGGAAGGCCGTTATCGCCTCATCATGCTGCGTCCAATCCCCCCGCAATAACGTCACACCATGCTCATGAAAAGCCTGCTGAACAGAGGGGACATCTAACGCCACACGCTCATTTACCATGCATGTGATGCACCATGAGGCGGTCATATCCACAAAAACAGGCCGCCCTGCTGCGCGTAAGGCTGCCAAGCGTTTTTCAGAGAATGGCTCTATAAAGGAAGGGGCATTTTTTTGCGCAACATCACGGGCGTGCGTCCCCACCTGCATCAGGCCCAGCGCACATAATAACAGGCATAAAATCGCCACCCCACGGCAGAACCACATAAAACGCGGCGTACGGCTGGTCATAGCGGCCTGTTGGGCAAGGCCATAAAACCAGCCGCCTAAGCCGAGCAACACAGCCCCGCCCCCCATAACGACCACTATATCTGACCCGCTTTGCTGCACAGCGACCCATAATAACCACACAAAACTTGCAAAAAGGGGGAACGCCAACCCTTGCTTTACCCGCTCCATCCACGGGCCAGGGCGCGGAATATAACCTGCCACCCCCGGCATAAGAGCCAACATAACATAGGGCAGGGCCAACCCCGCCCCCAGCATGAGGAAGATGACCCCTCCCATCCAAACAGGCCCATTAAAGGCCGCTGCAATCGCCACCCCCATAAAAGGGGCCGTGCAAGGCGTTGCCACAATGACGGCTAATAAACCTGTAAGCAGCTCCCTAACCGGGCCATGCCCTGCCATCCTTTGGCCAGCCATCCCGACCAACCGCCCCCCTGTAATGTGAAATACGCCCCCTAAGGTCAGAGCCATAAGAAATAAGAGCCATCCCATCCCCACCACAAAGGCCGGGGATTGAAACTGAAAGCCCCATCCCAGCGTAGCTCCCCCATAGCGTAGAGCCATCATCCCTATGCCAAAGGCCACAAAACTGCCCATAACACCGAGGCCATACCATGTGGCACTCTGCACACGGCTGCGCCATTCTACCCCACCCATTGCGGCAAAAGAGACAATCTTCATCGCCAAGACAGGAAACACACATGGCATGAGGTTTAAAATCATCCCGCCTAAAAAGGCTGCGAGCAACACCCCAAAGACGCTCTGCCCCGCCTTCTGCCTGACATCGTGAGGGGACGGCATGGCTGTAATATGTATAGCAGAGCGATTGCCTGCCCCATCCACCAACACAACCACGCCTGCCAAAGACTTCTGCCAAAAAGGCGGCTGCGCATACGCATCTGGCTTTAGTTGAATCTGCACATAACCCGGCTCAACCGTCACAGCCTGCGTGGCGGCATGGGCGATAACGCCGCCCTCTAAAGGCAAAAACCACGCTTGCCGCACCGTATCAGACGCTAGTCCCGCCCCGTGCAGAACAAGCCGTCCTTCCGCTGTGATAGACGCCGTAAAGGGAGAAGGCTGCGGCAATTCCGCCTCCGCCTTGCGGAACAAATCTGCCTCAGCACTTGGAGGTGTTGTAGCTGCCTCACGCGCGGGCAAAGTAAGGGTGAAGTGCCCGCTTTCGGGGATGCAAATATCAGCACAAACAAGCCAATCCGCCTGCGCGGTTATCTGCACCACCCCATTACCTTGCCCTTCTAACGGCACTTTAACGGGAAGAAGCACATCCCCCCGATAGCCATAGGCCATCAATTCACCCTCGGAGAGACGCTCTGGCACGGGCCATTCTATTTGCTCCCCCACCCCGCTGCGCGCCCCGCTGATGGTGATGCGAATATGTGTCGGCTCCCCCGCATCACCGGGGTTTTGCCAATAGCTGTGCCATCCCGGTTGTAATTGAAGGCGCAACCCTAATAACAGCTCTGCACCCGTTTTATCAGGCTGTGATGCCGTCCCATTGGGTAGAGCATCCACCGCGCTTACAAGGCTTGCGCGTGTATGGGAGGTCACAACCGGCGTACTCTCAGCAGCATCAGCCTGCGATAATGCCATCACCCCCATGAGGCATAATAGCCCCATATAGGCCATCACACTGCCCCACACTGCCTCCAAACGCAGTAACCTCATCATGCCCTCCCTGCGCGCTATGATGAAAAAAGGGAGCCGAAGCCCCCTTTTCCCTTTTACATGCCTTATACGCTTCCAGCCAATTAACGCATAATGCCCGTATGGCCGATGCTGTAACGGCCCGGCTGTGGCCAGACAGTCAAGCCATGAGGCTCTGCCCCTACAGGGATGCTTTTCATCGCCCCGGTTTGGGTATCAATCGCATAAACGACATCATCAAACCGGCCAGAGAGCCATAATGTCTTACCATCAGCACTCACATTGCCCATATCGGGGCTACCACCGCCGGGGATGGGCCATGTCTTTAACACTTTATCGGTCGCGACATCCACAACCGAGACACTCCCTTTGCTATGGCGCGGCCCATGAACCATATGAGACCCACGGTTCGCCACATAAAGCAATTTAGCATCCCGGCTTGGGTACAGCCCATGCGTCCCTAACCCTGTGGGGATGAAGCCTGTCTCTTTAAAACTATCACCATCAATGATGAACACACCATCGGCGTGCATATCAGCAACATAGAACTTATGCCCATCTGGTGCAGCAAGCACATCTTGCGGCATCCCGCCTTTAGAGAGCTTCAACATCCCTAAAAGCTTACGATTGACCGTATCGACCTTCGCCAAATACCGCCCGAACTCACATGTAAAAATGGCATAACGCCCATCAGCAGAGAAAGCCGCATGGTTAATCCCCTCACAAAGCGGGGCTTCAACCGAGCCTTTAAGAGCCATTGTATGGGGATCACGGAAGTCCAACCGGCGATGTGCCTCTGCCACAACAATGGCATTCTGCCCATCGGGGGTAAAGTACATATTGTAAGGGTCATCCACCGCGACAGCCTTACCGGGCTTGCCTGTATGTGGGTCGATCGGGGTGAGGGAGCCATCCGTATGGCCTTCACTATTATTCGTCACCCATAAGGTCCGCAAATCCCATGAGGGCACAACATGTTGTGGGGACCGCCCAACGGGGAAGGTATCCACGACTTTATAGGTCTTAGGGTCAATCACCGAGACGCTATTACCCCGCAAATTCGGCACATAAATGCGCTCCGGGTCCTGCGCAATGGCGGGTGAAATCTTATCCGGCCCGCTAGCCTCGCTATAGATATTATGCGCATCTGGCACAGGCGGCATGCCGGGGATTGTCTCCACCGCAGAAGCAACAGGCTTTACAGCCTCACCCATCGTAGAAGGTGCAGCGGCTTTGGCGGCTGGCGAATCAGAAAACGGCTTAGGAGACTCAGCAACAATCGGGTCATCTTCTGGGTCTGGATGGGGTGTTGGTTGCTGGGCATAAGCTGCCCCGGCCATCAACAACGCCCCCATTGTAAGAAAAGAAACTTTAAGCCTCATGGGTGCCTCCTGTTAAAAGAAGAAATGGCCTTAACAGCAGCCTGCACCTGCATGGCTATGCCGACCCGGCCAAGTTCAGCCGTTGCCTGCCGCGGGTCCCCACCATAGACCCCATCAGCGGGCGTTGGTTTCCCAACCTGCCTCAGAAGCCCCTCCCGCAC
Source organism: Bombella sp. ESL0378 (assembly GCF_009725845.1). NCBI lineage: Bacteria > Pseudomonadati > Pseudomonadota > Alphaproteobacteria > Acetobacterales > Acetobacteraceae > Bombella > Bombella sp. ESL0378. The sequence goes on from NZ_WNIF01000010.1 coordinate 55,871, forward strand.
AAGGGAAGGGTCCACCGCAAGCATGAGTGACGTATCACTTATATCAGCATGTTTCCCCAAAGCCACACCATAACCATGCTGCCGTAAATAAGGGCCGTACTCTTGGGCAATCACATCATAATAAGCCCCTACATATAATACGCGCGCTAACTGCCCCTCTGCCGCCCAGCGTTTATTCACCTTACGGGCTAAACCCTCTAGCTGGGTTTGATACCCTCCATGATCTCCTAGCAACACAATGGTCCTAAAGCCCTGTGTGCGTAAACTCTCCACAGCCCCTTCGATAAGACCTGCAAATACAGAGGGCGGGATGGATAACGTCCCCGCAAAACGCATATGGCCTGTACGTGGTTGTGTTCCCCCTTCTGGAACATACGCCACAACAGGGGCAACCATCGTATGGCCAAGCGTGCGGGCAATCTCATCAGCAAGGCTCTGCGCCCGCACATTATGTTTACCCACCGCCATATAAGGCCCGCTCTGCTCCGTCCCACCTATGGGCAAAATGGCCGTCATCACCCCTTGCTTGAAGGCAGCATCAAGCTCCGTCCAGCTTTGGCACGCAAGCTCCACCTGCTGGGCAGGCGGTGGGCAAGCCGGTGGGAGCGCTTCTGCCACGCGCCCCTCCGCATAAGCAGAAAACGCCACGCCCCAAAAAGCTAGCAAACCACCCCACCACATCATAGCCCGGTTGCTCATCCAGCATCCCTCATGCATCATCCCCAGAGCAGATAGTGCCGATTCGCACTCCGCAAGACTTTGCCTTGTAACCCTATAGCCTGCAACTGGCCGACCATGCCCCTAACCGATACGCTCCCCTTCCTCAGCCAGCAAATGAACACGCTCGATGATGCCGCCCATGTGATTCAGATGGCTCTAACACCGGTCTTTATGCTCTCCGGTATTGGCACCCTCATCAACATCTTCAACACAAGGCTCGCCCGTGTATCGGACCATCTGGATAATGTGAACCGCCTCCTCGCAGCCCCGCCGGAAAAAGAGCCTCAATATAGCTACGATACACCAAGACGGCTAAAAATCCGCCAAAAACGCCTCACACGCCGCATTGTCGTGCTAGACCTTGCCATTATCCTCAATGGCCTTGGCGGGGCACTCACCTGCGGGGCGGCCATTGCGCTATTTGTCGGCTCTTTGGGCGATGCCACAACATCCCTGTGGCTGTTGGCCCTCTTTGGCTCCGCCCTAAGCTGCACGGTCGCAGCTCTGCTCGCCTTCTTGGTCGATACACTCCTGAGCTGGCATGGGCTGCGGCATGAGGGGCAGGTCTCCCTCCTTACCGCTTTGCTGCGCTCAAAGGCCAACCCGATAAAACCGCATCACTAACCTCTTTGGGCAAGCCAACATAACCAAGCTGGGCGTTAATCTCCCCTCCATGGGCAAACCCCCATTGAAAGAACTGCTTCACCGCCCGGCCCTCTGGCTGGTCCACGGCATCTTCTGGCACAAGCACATAAGTAGCCGAGACAATAGGCCAACTCCCCACACCGGGGCGATCGAGCAAATTAACGGCGAACTGCTCCTTCGCTTCCCAATGTGCAGCAGCGGCGGCAGCAACAAAGCTCTGCAAAGATGGCGCGATAAACGCCCCTTCATGTGTTTTTAACTGCACAATATCGAGGTGATTTTGGGCCGCATAAGCATATTCCACATAGCCAATGCTCCCCTCTGTCTGACGGACAAGGGCCGCAATGCCATCATTCCCCCGCGCCCCGGCTCCACCGGCCCATTCCACCAATGTGCCAGCCCCGATTTTCTCCTTCCATTGTGGAGACACCTCAGAGAGATAAGAAGTAAAAACGTAACTCGTCCCCGCACCATCAGCGCGATGAATGGCCACAACCCCCATATCAGGCAATGTAATATCAGGGTTGAGGGCTTTAATGCGCGGGTCATCCCAATCTGTGATGCGCCCATCATAAAGCGCGGCAATCGTTGGGCCATCCAACCGTAATTGCCCCTCTGGCACACCCGGCAGATTGACCACCAATACCACGCCGCTCATCACGGTGGGGAATTGATAAAGATGCGTCTTAGCTAAACGCTCAGCACTCATCGGCTTATCAGATGCCCCAAAATCCACCGTACGCTCAATCACTTGGTCCTGCCCTGCGCTGGAGCCAACGGTCTGATAATTGACATCTACACCCGTTTGCGCCCCCGCAGGTACACTCCAGCTCTGATAAATAGGCGCGGCAAAGCTAGAGCCAGCCCCTGTTATACCGACCTCCTCCGCCTGTGCTGCCGCTGCATATAATACCGTTGCGGGCATGAGCAACATAATAGCTTGCACATACGCACACACTCCCAAGCGTGGCAGGGATTTGATGGTCAGACGCATATAGCCCCTCAAGGTCACACAATAATCCTTTTATCGTTATAACCACGCCAGCACAGCAAACAATAAAAATATAACCAAAAGAGCAAAAAAGACTTTTAAAATAAGAAAAAATACGCAAGAAATCCCAATAGATGATGTCAGAGAGAGGCTTTTAGCGTGAATAGAAAATCAAAGCATAGTATATATTCTCTTTATTACAGTTTTATGACAGTAACATTTCTGTCATATATTGCTCCTCACGCTATATCCTCTGCTCACGCCGCAGGCACCAATGATGCCATTGCACTAATGGAGCAGCAGATACATGCCATGCAGGCCCAACTTAACACTATGAAGCAAAAGCAAGCAGCGGAGAATCGGCGTATCCGTGCCGAGCTAGCCCGCCAGCGGGAATTAATCGAGGCTGACCCTTACGCCTCTCGCGCGCATCTCCTTGGGCAGAACACAACCGGTCCTTACGGGGTCGCCCCCCATAATGGGACCGGCCATGATGATGTTTTTGGCCTTGCCTCCTCCGCCATCATCACACCATCGCGCACAGCCAGCACTCCCTATGGGGAGCTGACCGCTATCCCTCCTGCTCACCCAGACCTCTATAGCCCACTGCGCCGGGGGCAATTACAAATTGGTGGCGTTCGTCTCACATTAGGCGGGTATTTGGAGGCCGCCGGGGTTTGGCGGTCCCGCAATAGTGCGGCTGATATTGCCAGTGCGTATAATGCCATCCCTTGGCATAATCAGCCTACATCGCATATGAACGAGTTCCACCAAACAGAGCGGCAAAGCCGCCTTGCTGCCTTAGTGGAGGGGATGCTTACCAAAAAACTTGAAGCTGATGCGTATGTGGAGACGGACTTCCAAGGGGCGGGGTCATCCTCCAACTCGCGGCAATCCAACTCTTACGTTCTGCGTGCCCGCGTTGTGTATGGGGAGCTAAAAGATAGTGCTGATGGCTGGTACATCCTCGGCGGTCAAAGCTGGTCGCTCATCACACTCTTTAACAAAGGCATGTTCGCCCGTGATGAACAAACCCCTATGGTGATCGAAGCCCAATATGTCCCTGGCTTTAATTGGACGCGTAACGCCCAATTCCGCGTTGTGAAAACCTTTGGTCCGCATGAACGCTACGCCGCTGGTCTCTCCATCGAGAATCCAAGCTCTGTCCCCGCTGGTGTCTCACCTTGCTCCACAGCGGCTCACCATTGCACCACGACTGACCGCCTCACCGGTACAAATGTCAACAACCCTTCCACCTATTATACCAGCGACCCCGCACCAGACCTCATTGCCAAAGTCGCAGCTGACCCCGGTTGGGGGCATTATGAACTCACAGGGGTGATGCGCTTCTTCCGAGACCGCAATAGCACGGTTGGCTCTGGCTCCAACCACACCACAATCGCCGGGGGCGGTGGTGGGGGGATGGTCCTACCTCTTATTGATAAAAAACTCTATTTCCAAGCTTCTGGCTTAGTCGGAACAGGGCTGGGCCGTTATGGCTCAACCAATATGCCCGATTATACCTATAACCGCACAGGTGGTGTAACCGCCTTACCAGAGGCCAGTATCCTCCTGGGCCTTTATGGCAACCCTATGAAGAACCTCAAGCTCTACTCCTATGCTGGGGCAGAGAGCGTCCTAAGCCGCCGTGCTTTTGATGAAGGCAGCAACCATTACGGCTATGGCAATCGCAACTTTGACATGCGCGGTTGCTCTACCGAACTCGCAACAAATTGCGCCGCCTCAGGCAATATCCACACAGTCGCCCAAGCAACAGGGGGCTTTTGGTACACAGCTGCGAAGGGTGATTACGGCACCCTCCTTGTCGGCGGGCAATATGCGCACACCCATGTACAAGCCTTCTCCGGCCTTGGCGGCAAACCCAAAAGCGATGCCGATATGGTCTTTATGTCCCTTCGCTACCAACCTTTTAACTAAGGAGCGTGCAAAATCCCTCTAGCCAGCATGGCTTACAACTGACAAAACCTAACGGCGTACCCATTCTTACTCACAATCCCACAAGCAGGAGGCCCCCATGCACATTACCATGATTGGCGGCGGGTATGTCGGGCTTGTATCGGGGGCGTGTTTGGCGGCCTTTGGGGCGAATGTAACCATCATAGAGCGTGACACCCAACGGCTAGACTGTCTCCAAGCTGGGCAAGTCCCACTTTATGAGCCGGGGTTAGAGGCCCTCATTACCCAACAGCAACAAGCCGGGCGGCTCACCTTCACACAGGATTTAGCCCCGGCCCTGCGCGACAGTCAGGCGGTGTTTATTGCCGTGGGCACCCCCACACGGCGGGGGAGTGGCCATGCTGATTTAAGCTATGTCTATGCCGCAGCGCGCATGATTGCAGCTCATGCGCCCGATAATCTACTCGTTGTCACCAAATCCACCGTGCCGGTGGGGACAGGGCGGCAGGTCGCGCATATCCTCCGCACCACCCGGCCTGACCTTACGTTTCATATCGCCTCCAACCCAGAGTTCCTCCGCGAGGGCCATGCGATTAACGACTTCATGCAGCCTGACCGCGTCATCATCGGGTTAGAAGATGAGGCACAAACCGCCTCCCATGCCCGTACCCTGCTAGAGGCCCTCTACGCCCCCTTACACACCCCGCAAAATCGCCTCATTTTTATGGGCATTGAAAGTGCAGAACTCACAAAATATGCAGCCAATGCCTTCCTCGCGATGAAGGTGACCTTCGCTAATGAAATGGCCGATCTCTGCGAGGCCACAGGTGGTCATATTGCCGATGTAACACGCGGCATGGGGCTAGACCCCCGCATTGGCCCTGCTTTTTTAACACCGGGGCCCGGCTATGGAGGCTCGTGCTTTCCCAAAGATACGCAAGCTTTGGCCACATCGGCCCGCCAAGCGGGGGCCCCCACTCAGCTTATCGAGACCACCATCGCCGCTAATGAGGCCCGCAAACGCCGCCTTGCGGAGCGCATCATCGCCCTCGCAGGCCATAACATCACCCATTACACAATCGCCGTGCTTGGGCTGAGCTTTAAGGCCCATACTGATGATATACGCCAAGCCCCCGCTTTAACCATCCTCCCTTTATTGCATGAAGCTGGCGCAACACTCCGCGTTTATGACCCCCAGGCGATGAACGCCGCACGCCCGCTCCTCCCCCACGATATCAGCTACGCGCGTAACGCCCTCCACGCCGCAGAGGGAGCCGATATGCTGCTTATCCTAACAGAATGGCCAGAGTTTGCAGCCCTTAGCCCTGCCGATATTGCCCCCACCATGAAAGGGAGGCTCATTGTGGATTATCGGCAGATATGGCACCAAAATGACTGGCAAAAGGCAGGATTCAACTATCACGGGCTTGGCTATAAAATGGCAGAAGAGCCACGATGACCCCCTATCGCGCAGAGGTCTCGCGGGCAAATCTTACCTCTTTTTTAAACGAGGCTATCTTCATACAAAAGGGCTGCTTATAATACAGCAGGATAAAAGGTGACGGATGGGCCTATATTGCCCTATCATCTGCTCAGCTATTTTAAGCGGCCGGTGCCGCTATTTTACCAATCGGGAGTCCCTGTGTGAGTACGCATAACGTCCGGGTTTGTTTATCTCTGTTCCTAAAACGCGCTCTTTGCGTTGGAGCTGTGCTGGGCGGTGGCCTCTTTGCCGCTAGCAGCTTTGCAACAGAAGCGACCCATACCGTTCTCCGTGCTGATGAGCTGGACCTCAGCGTCCCTTGTGCGCAAGTGCATATCAAGGTGGACCCTGCCCTTAAAAACAGCATGGTATTAGAGACAGCTTCTGGCCTCTCCCCTGCCATCCAAACCGTTAAAGATGGGACAGAAAGCCACCTCCATATTGCTCTTAAAGCCTGCCAAAAAGGCGGGGTTATGGCCTTGCGCCTCTCTGGTGATACGGCTCTTACCCTCCATGACAGCCCTCAAGCGCACATTACCATCAGCGGGACTCTCACAACGCTGGAGAGCAATCTAGATGATGCCTCCCTGGATGTTGATCATGTCGAATCCCTAGACCTCTCCATCTCCGGCACAACGCAGGCCCATATTTTCCAGCTTGCTCGTGCCGCGCAAATCAACGCTACAGGGGCTGCGCGGCTAGATATTGATAACGCGCTTCTCTCAGCCCTATCGGCCCAGCTCTCCGATAATAGCCAGCTTTCCATCGCGCAGGGGCAAATTGATAACGTAACGCTGACAGGCTCTCAACAGGCGGAAGCCTCCATCATGGCGACTGTCAATAATGCCAATATTATAACGAATGATGCCGCTCATGTTACTCTCAATAAAGTAACGGGCACTGTGCAAGATGGGGGAACAAAACACATCTCCCACACCACACCGGCAGAGCCTGCAACACAACCATCTCCCAAACCAACACCAACACTACAGCCCGATGGCCAAGCTCAGGGGCTGAATAATCCTGCCCTACCGCATGCAACGCCTGCCCCTACACCTACAGCTACACCAAAAGCATCGCTCTCCCCCCACGAAGCCACACCTCCCAGCACTACATCGGCACAGCCTATCAACGCAGCACAGCCCCCCGCGATACCACCCAAAATGACGTCTCCCACAACACCGGCTGATAACGGCACACAACCACAAACAGCCCCACAAGCGACACCAACACCAACGCCACAAGGGCAAATAGCGAAATGACCCGCCCCCTCCACAGGGTCGGCATAATATAGAGGCAATTTTGTGAGACTATTCACCCTCCCTTTCATCTTCCTTGGGCGTTATATTTTAAAAGCATTGCACCATGCTGGGGCCTTGAGCTTATTTGCTCTGCGTGGCCTCGCTGGGGTGTTTCGTCCACCTTTTTATGGGCGGATTATCCTCTCCTGTTTGTTAGAGATTGGCTTTCTCTCCCTCCCTGTTGTGGCCTTAACGGCGATTTTCTCCGGTGCGGTTATTGCGCTGCAATCTTATAGTGGCTTTAGCCAATATCATGCTCAAAACGCCATTGCGGGGATCGTCGTCCTCTCCATCACGCGGGAGTTGGGTCCAGTCTTAGCGGGGCTTATGGTTGCTGGGCGCATCGGGGCCGCCATTGCCGCCCAAATCGGGGCGATGCGCGTTACCGACCAAATAGATGCCCTCAGCACATTAGCAACAAACCCTATCAAATATCTCGTCACACCCCGCTTGCTCGCAGGCTTGTTGGCTCTGCCCTTCCTTGTATTGATTGCCGATATTTTAGGCGTCTCTGGCGGGTTTATTGTCGCTGTAGGCAAGCTGGATTTCAGCCCGGCCCTCTTTATCAACACAGCCTATAATGCCCTCCATGCGCATGATGTCTTAGTCGGGCTTTTAAAAGCGGCTGTCTTTGGGTTTCTCATCGCTCTGCTGGGCTGCTACGAGGGGTATAATAGCCGCGGCGGGGCAGAAGGTGTGGGCCGGGCTGCAACCGCAACGGTTGTGGCAGCCTCCATCCTCATCCTCGCTTTTGATTACCTCTTAACCGACCTCTTTTTCACCGCATGACGCGCCTTACCTCACCCCCGCCCCGACAGGACATGATGACCCAACAGCCTTGCATCCGCATCCGTGGCTTAAAGAAATCCTTCGGCAACCGCACCATTCTCAATGGGATTGACCTAGACATCCCCGCTGGGGCCTCTACCGTCATTATTGGCGGCTCTGGCAACGGGAAATCCCTCATGCTGCGCTGCATCCTCGGCTTGATTGAGCCTGATGAAGGCATCATCGAGATTGATGGCGAGGACATCCTCCGGGCTTCCACCAAGCGCCGCGATGCGCTGCTAAGACGCATTGGGATGCTTTTCCAAAACGCTGCGCTCTTTGATAGTATGAGTGTGATGGAAAATATCCTCTTTGGCCTCAAAGCCAAACGTCATGGCCGTACTGCCCTCCCCCACCGTACAGAGTTGGAGCAAGAGGCCTTCCACCTCCTAGCTCAAGTCGGTCTTGGCCCCAATGTCGCCCCCCTCAACCCGGCAGAACTCTCCGGCGGGATGCAAAAGCGCGTTGGTCTTGCTCGTGCCTTAGCAGGACAGCCCGATATTCTCTTTTTTGATGAACCCACCACAGGGCTAGACCCCATCATGTCCGCCGTGATTGATGGTTTAATCAGCGATTGTGTGACCCAACGAGGCTCCACAGCCCTAACCATCACCCATGATATGACCTCCGCCCGCCGCATTGGGGACCATGCCGCCATGCTGTATGGGGGAAAGATTATCTGGCAAGGCCCCGCCTCGGACCTCATGAATAGTGGCAACCCGATTGTTGACCAATTCACGCATGGACGGCGGGAAGGCCCCATCACCACCACGATGACGGACCAACCAGCAATAGGGGGCTAATATGGCCAAAAAGCCCACTAGCATCTTTATCTGCCAAAATTGCCATGCCCGTTATCCAAAATGGACAGGCCGATGCGACCAATGCGGGGAATGGAATAGCCTAGAGGAAGAAGCCAGCACCCCAACCCCCAGCAAAGCCCAACCGGGCAAACGCGGTACGGGGCTAAAAACCACGCGGCTTGATGGCACAGCAGCGCCCCCACCGCGCCTTAATACCAGCATGGCAGAATTAAACCGCGTCCTTGGTGGTGGGCTTGTCCCCGGCTCGGTCGTGCTGGTGGGGGGGGACCCCGGCATTGGCAAATCCACCCTCATGCTCCAAATGACCTGCGCTTTAGCCAAAGCGCACCATAATGTTCTTTATGTCTCCGGAGAGGAGGCGATAGACCAAATCCGCCTCCGTGCCCAACGGTTAGAGCTGGATAAAGACCCTAAAGCCCTAGACCAGCTAGACCTTGCAGCCTCTATCAATGTCAATGACATCGCCACAACCTTGGAGGAGAATCGCAGCCTCCATGTCGTAGTCATCGACTCCATCCAAACCATGTGGCTAGAGAGTGTCGCTAGCGCGCCCGGCTCGGTCTCCCAAGTGCGTAATTGTGCTTTTGAGCTTATCCGCCTTGCTAAAACGCTTGGCTTTGCCCTCATCCTCATTGGACATGTGACAAAAGAGGGAGCCTTAGCCGGCCCGCGCGTTTTGGAACATATGGTTGATGCGGTGCTGTATTTTGAGGGGGATCGCGGCCATCAATTCCGTATTCTCCGTGCGGCTAAAAACCGCTTTGGTGCAACGGATGAAATCGGCGTATTCGCCATGACCGATACAGGCTTGCGGGAAGTCCCCAACCCCTCCGCCCTTTTCCTTGCGGAGCGGCATGGCAATATCGCAGGCTCTGCCGTCTTTGCTGGGTTAGAAGGCACACGCCCTATTTTGCTGGAGGTACAAGTCCTTCTCTCCGCCAAAAGCAGCGATGGGGCCCCACGGCGGGCCGTGCTAGGCTGGGATAGCTCCCGCCTGAGTATGATTCTCGCAGTGTTAGAGGCACGCTGCGGGTTAAAGCTTGGGAGTATGGACGTCCATCTCAACATCACAGGCGGGCTGAAGATTAACGAGCCCGCTGCCGACCTCGCCGTTGCAGCAGCCCTCATCTCTGCCGCAACAGGCCAACCAACCGCCCCACATGAGGCTTATTTTGGGGAGATTGGCCTCTCTGGCGAAGTGCGACAGGTCAGCCAAACAGCAGTCCGACTGAAAGAAATCTCCAAACTCGGCTTCAAACAAGCTGTCATACCGCGCCATGTAGGTACAGCCACAGCCCGCCCCAAAGGTCCAGCCACCCTCACCATTGCCGAAACAGGCCATCTCAGCGACCTTGTCCGCCGCTTCTCCCCCGCTGCGGGGTCATGAAATCGGGAAACATTAAAAACCTCTTACAGCCCTTGACCTTTCCCCACTCTTCCCGAAACACTAATGCCCACCACAATATGATCTTGTCTTAACACTGGGTCCATTCTCCCATGACTGACCGCAAGAAAACCTACACAGCCCGGCATGTTCGCTACCCTCATATTCGTCTGCCGCATATTCGCTTTTCCCGCAGAGAGCTGACAGACCGCCCCCTAGAAGGCAAACCCCACCCAGACCAACCCTTCCATTGGAAGCTCTATGCCATGGAGGCCATCGCTACGGCCATCATGCTGCTTCTTGGCATTACCGTCACCACAATTTTAGCCGCCGATGGCTCCCCTGTGGCGGCTTTTCTGGCCCCTTACCCCATTCTTCGCTCTGCCCTTATTGGCCTCTTCTTCGGCCTAGCGGGGACGATTGCCACACTCTCCCCCTTTGGGAAAGTCAGCGGGGCGCATCTCAACCCCTCTGTGACGTTGGCATTCTTCCTAAGCAAGAAAATCCGTTGGTTAGATGCTCTGGGTTACATATTTGCCCAGCTCATTGGGGCTTTTACAGGGACGCTCCTCGCAAGCCTTGGGCTGAGCATCCTCCTGCCCTTCTGGCAGCCTCTTGTGACACAAATCCACTATGCAGGGACCTTCCCCGCTTCCCATTATAACCTTGGCTTTATTGCTTTGATGGAAGGCATCGCCACCGCAGGGTTGATTCTCGTCATTTATTTCACCGCATCACGCCCACGCCTTCAGCATTTTACCACATGGATGTGCGCGCTTTATTTTGCGATTACTAACCCGTTTATCTCCGGCTTTTCTGGCAATAGCACCAATTTTATGCGGACCTTAGCCCCCGATACCTTAGCCCATAACCTCCATGGGATATGGATATATCTTGTCGGGCCTTTTATGGGGGCGGCTATTGCGTTGCAACTCGCCCGCTTCCTCGTCTCTCATCATGGCCTGCGGGAAGCGCGCATCGTCAATTTTGGCCATCATGGCCGCGTACCCCGCTATTCCGCCCCGGAGGCCAAAGGCCCTTCACCTGACGAGTTAAAACGTGAGGATAAAAAAGAAGCGGCTCAACAAGACACCCCTTAGTCCGGCTCATCATCCAATACACGGATAGGCTCTTGCCCGCGTGTGAGGTCCCTCAGCCATGCCTCAACCTCCTCACGCGCTTGCACGGGGACAGCCAGCTCCATCACGGCCCCTGCCGCACCAAAAGTACACTCGCGCACCTCCACGCGCCATCCCGGTAATTTGGCCTCTACCTCCGCATAAATCGGGAAAGGACAGTGGAAGCCTAGCCGAACCCGCTCGACCCACTCACTCTTTGCTGCCTCGCGCAAACAAGCTGCTGCTGCCCCGCCATAGGCCCGCACCAGCCCCCCGGCCCCAAGCTTCACCCCCCCAAACCAGCGGGTGACAACGACCATAACCCCCTCAAAATCCTGCCCTTCTATCGCAGAGAGAATAGGCCGCCCTGCCGTGCCAGAGGGTTCCCCATCATCATAAACACGGTACCGCCCCCCAACACGAAACGCCCAGCAATTATGCGTTGCCTCTGGCACAGCCACTTGGGCCAGAAAGGCCATCGCTCCGGCTTCATCCTCCACAGGGGCGGCCATAGTGCGGAACACACTATGGCGAATAATCGTTTCATGCTCGGCTATGCCGTCTAATGTCCAAGTCATACGCTCATTCTGCCCTAGAAAGGCTGTGCCCGCCAAGCCACACCGCACACTCCTTTTGCAATCATCTTACCTTAGATGAGGCCTTTCTCCTAAAAGGGGAAACCGCACGCTATGGAAAATCCCGCCCTATCGCGCTACTACTGCCTTCATCCACAAGGCTAGAATGGGCCAATATCCAGCCTATTACACAAGGGTAAAAGAGGATCACACTGCCATGCTTTCCACGCTGACAAACCGTCTCAATGCGTTTTGTGGCCGCCATGTCGCCCTTGTATTGACCATTTTTACCTTGTTATGCGCTGGCTCGGTATGGCTTAGCCTTAACCATCTCGGCATCACAACCGAGACCGATAAGCTCTTTGCCGATACCCTCCCTTGGAAGCAAAAAAACCATCAATTAGAAGAACTTTTCCCCGGCGAGAAGAACACCCTCGTCGCCATCATCAGCTCCGCTACACCTGAAGAAGGGCGCGAGGCAGCGCACGATCTTGCCGCCATCCTCGCACAAGACCATGAGCATTTCGATAAAGTCAGCCAACCTGATGCTGACCCTTTCTATACCCGTAATGCCTTCCTCTTTATCGATACAAAAGAGCTAGAACCCCTGCTCGATTCCATCATCGCCGCACAACCATTCCTCGGCACCTTAGCTGCCGACCCTTCTGCACGCGGCCTCTTTGGCACATTCGGCCTTATGGCAACAGCCCTTAAAACTGGCCAACCCATCCCTGCTAGCTTCAATACCGCTCTTGATGGCCTAACCCATACATTAGAGCAAGGCATGACAGGCCAAGCCGCCCCCCTCTCTTGGGAGAAATTACTCTCCGGTGGTTTGAGCGACCTTGGCGGGCATTACCAATTTGTCGTCACCCATCCACGGCCTGATTTCTCCTCCTTTGAGCCCTCAGAGGCCGCCACAAAAGCCATGCGTGCGGCCTTAAACACACTGCCCAGCGTCAAAGCAGGACGGACCCATGCGCTCATCACCGGGGAAGCGAAACTCAGTGATGAGGAGTTCTCCACCGTTGCCCAAGGGATGGTCATCGGCCTTATCATTTCTTTCGCCCTTGTTGCGCTTTGGCTCATCCTTGCCGTGCGGACATTGCGCGTTGCTATCCCCATCCTCCTGACGCTCATCATTGGCTTGTTACTCACAACAGGGTTTGCAGCCTTAATTGTCGGCACCTTGAATATGATTTCGGTCGCCTTTGCCATCTTATTCGTTGGGATTGCGGTCGATTTCGCCATTCAATTTGGTGTGCGCTTCCGCTGCCAAAAGGATGAGCAGAACCAACCCCTCGCCCCCCTTGCAGCCTTAGAGCGCACCGGCAAAGAGAGTGGCCCGCAAATCTTTGTTGCCTCCCTAGCAACAGCGGCGGGCTTCCTCGCTTTCACACCCACGAATTTTGTAGGGGTTGCCCAATTAGGGCTTATTGCTGGGGGCGGGATGATCATCGCCTTCTTCTGCACCCTGACTCTTCTACCCGCTTTGCTGATGGCCTTCCGCGCCAAACCGGGGGCGAGCAGCACGGGCTTTACATCTCTCCTGCCGATAGACCGCGCTTTACAGCGTTATCGCACCCCTGTTCTGAGCATTTTTGGGGTGCTCGGCCTTATCGGGCTTTGCCTTATCCCACGCCTGAGCTTTGATGCCGACCCCCTCCATACCAAAAAGCCTGACACAGAGGGCATGAAGGCCCTTAATCTACTGGAGGAAAACCCCCTCACAACCCCGTATAATGCCCAAGTCCTCACCCCAGACATTGCTACCGCTGCACGCCAAGCGGCGGCCTTTAACAAGCTCGAAAGCGTACATGATGTCCTCTGGCTTGGGGCCCTCGTCCCCGATGACCAAGACGCTAAAATCCAGCTCATCCATGATGCAGGCGACATCATCCTCCCTACCTTAGATGTTAACCACCCAGCCCCGCCCCCTTCCGCCGCGGAACTCCGCCAAGCAGCCCTTAAAGCCGCTCATTCTTTTGATGGGTTAGACGGTAAATTAACCCCCGCCCTCGCTGCTTTACATAATGCGCTTTTACGCCTCTCTACCGCCCCTGATGCCACATTGCTCTCCACCAATGAGGCCCTCACCCACTTCCTCCCCGCAGAGCTTAACCAGCTTAAAACGCTCCTAGTCCCCCCACCGTCCATTACGATGCAGAGCATCCCGGCCCATATCCGTGCCGACTATATTGCCTCTAACGGGGCCTATCGTTTGGTCATTCACCCTAAAGGACAAATGTCCGAGACCAAGACGCTCCATCGCTTCGTCAATGAGCTAGAGACGGTCACCCCTGATATTTCCGGCCCAGCTTTGGAGATTATCGCCAGTGCCCAGACCATCACACACGCCTTTATTACCGCAGCTATCTGCGCCATTATCGCCATTGCGCTAATTTTACTCATCACATTGCGCCGCGTGCTCGATAGTCTCCTCGTGCTGCTGCCCTTACTCCTCTCCTCACTCCTCACGGTGATTCTCGTCATCACGGTGCCGGAGCAACTCAATTACGCGAACATCATCGCCTTACCCCTTTTGCTAGGGGTCGGGGTGTCCTTTAACATCTATTTCGTCATGAACTGGCGTGCAGGGTTGCATAATCCCCTTTCCTCCCCCACAGCACGAGCGGTTTTATTCTCTGCCCTGACAACTGGTTCCGCCTTTGGCTCTTTAGCAGCCTCTATCCATCCGGGCACCGCTAGTATGGGGCGGCTTTTACTTCTCTCCCTCACCTGCACGCTCATCTGCTCACTTGTCTTTATCCCCGCCCTCTTACCGGGGGAAAAAGAGGACTTAAAATAAACCTCTTTTGAGAAAACTGGCTGATTATAAGGGGTTTTTCATAAGCCCCTTTATTAATCGGTAATCCATATCTCTGTAAGAGGTTTATTTGATGAGTCTCTTTGAAGAACTTTTGCGTTAAATCAATGTTCTAACCTCATTTTAATCATCTTCTGGGGCCGTAAAAACCATAACAAGGTCCCATGTAATGCCCAAAAGACCCTTTCCCCATATCGTCCTTTACACCACGCTCCTGACAGCTGGCCTGGGCACCACACTGTCACCTGCTCATGCTGAAGCAAGCAGCACAACTCCCGCTAGTACCGATTCTTCACAGCTAAAACGCAGCATCCTCGACCGCATCATGCACACAGCACCGGGCGGCTGTCCGGCTGAAGCCCCCCAATCTAACCCTTATGGCATTTGGGCTCGTGGGGATGGGAGTGAGACAGGCTTCGGCCCCGTCTCCCAATATGGTACCCCAGCGGGGATGGATAGCATCAGCCAGCCTAAAACCGGCCTTTGTGACCGTGGCGACCCTTTTGATAGCTATAAGCACATGAAGCTTAATGATAGCGGCTCCATCTGGCTTAGCCTTGCTGGGGAAACGCGGCTGAATAACTGGTACGATAGGCGGCCTGTCTTTGGTGCAGCGATTGACCCTACCACCTCCATGAAGGCCCGCCCCTTTAACTCTGGCCGCTTTGCTGTCCGTAATCTTTGGAGTGCGGACCTCCATTTTGGCCAGCATGTACGCTTCTTTGGCCAACTTATTAACGCTGATGCTGGTGGGTGGCGCGGCTATAGCTATGATGGCACCTTCCGTAAAAACTTAGACCTTCAACAAGCGTTTGTAGAGCTTAGCGGCAATGCTGTTGGAGGGCATGGCGGCTTCATCTTTGGGCGGCAGCAATTCCTTGATGCGCCTGACTATATGATCGGTAATCGCGATGTGCTGAACGTCCCACTCAGCTGGGATGGGTTCCGCATTTACGAGCATTGGAACCGCGTCCGGTTTGATGGTTTTTATTTCATCAATACAAAGAACAACCATACAGATAGCTTCCGTGGGGGGAACTCCCTTTTCCACGACACACTTGATTATAAAACCCGCCTTTATGGGGCTAACATCACCTATGCGCCGCCGGATTTCCACTTCCTTGGGGAGGCAGGATATTCCTTCATCAACATCTTCTATTATGGCTATGAGCTTAACGGCGGGCCTGCCCAGCAAACAGTGATGTATAATGCCTCCGCATTAGGCCACACCAAACGCAATAACTTTGGCATGCGGTGGCATGGGGAGGCCGGGCCTATCAGCTTCTCCTTTGGGGGAGCGTATCAGCAGGGGCGGTTCTATCAATCTTATAACGCCGCAAACCATTATGATAAAATGAACCGCCATGTAAATGCGTGGTCCATGAATGGCACGGTGGATTACCATTTCCGCCATGTTATGTGGCATCCTACCATCGGTGTGCAGGGCGATGCTTATTCCGGCGGTGGCGCACGCGGGACGACAGGCAGTGTGAACACCTATATCGAACCCTTCGGTGTAAACACGAATTATCTGGACCCCACCAATTACCTCACCGGGCAAAACTTGATCGACTTTGCTCCAAAGGCGAGCTTCTCCCCCACCAACTATCTAACCTTCCAACTCAAACTACCCATTTATTGGCGTTACAATACGGGGGATGACACATACTCCATCTATGGGCGTAACATCTTCCAACGGCAATTCACCTCCGGGAGATATAATGCTTATAACTACGACTCCTTTGTCGGGATTGCCCCACAAATGGCAGCAAGCTTACGCCTTGGCCCTCATTTAACCTGGGATCATCATGTCGTCCGCTTCCTTACATCCCACGCCATGCACCAAGCTGGCGCACATGATGCAACCTATTACCAATCCTCCCTTACCCTCACTTACTAACTTGATAGGGGCAGAAATGCCCCTTTCCCCCTCACCTTAAAAGACTAACAGCTGTTTTCACTCTTGGATTTACAAAAAAGCCTTGATAAACCCCTTATCCGTCCTTCTTTAGTCCTATTTATTCTGCCCTGAAAGTCTCCCCCATGCAGGCTATCTTTCGCAATGCTATGAGTCGCCTTGGCTCACCTGTTACACTCGTTACCACTGATGGCCCTGCGGGGCGTTATGGCTTAACAGTCTCCGCCATAACGAGTGTTACCGATACCCCGCCCACAATATTGGTCTGCTTTAATCGTGCTAACGCATCGCATGAGGCCTTTTTGACCAACAAAAAACTCGGCATTAACATCCTCGGTAAAGGCCATGATGATCTCGCCTGCGCCTTTGCTAATAACCAACTCACCGCGACAGAACGCTTCACATGCGGGCAATGGCACCCCGGCCCGCTCGGCTCCCCCTTATTAGACGGCGCGCTGGCCACGCTTGATTGTACGATAGAGAATACACACACCATCGGCACGCATGACGTCCTCATCTGCCGGGTGCATGCCATTACAATAGATGATGGGACACGCCACGGGCTAACATGGTTTGACCGGGCCTTCCATCACCTACCAACACGCGCCTAAAACAGGGCATCGCTTAGTAATTTTACATTCAACCCAACAATCACCAGCACCACAAACCACGCTAAAACAGCCCATAAGGGCGTAAGACGAAACGCCCCCATCTTCTGCCGGCTTGAGACAAACCAAACAAGCGGAATCATCGCAAAGGGCAACTGCATGGAAAGGACAATCTGGCTCAATACGAGCAAATCCCCCACCTTCCCCTGCCCATAAAGAGCAACAATAACAATAACGGGCAACACGGCTATGCCACGGGTGATGAGTCGCCGCAGCCAATAAGGCAACCGTAAGTGAAGGAAGCCCTCCATCACAATTTGCCCTGCTAACGTCCCTGTAACGGTGGAGTTTGTGCCCGCAGCAAGCAACGCTACGGCAAATAAGGTCGAGGCCAGCCCAAAGCCCAACACGGGCGAAAGCAGCCGCCACGCATCGCTAATCTCAGCCACATTTTGATATTTCGTGCCATGGAACGCCGCCGCAGCCACAATTAAAATCGCAGCATTGATGAACAAAGCCAGCGTTAAAGCCAATGTGCTATCCCATGTCGCCCAGCGCAGCGCATCCCGCCGCCCTTCCACCGTACGCGGGTAGGAGCGGCTTTTTACCAAAGAGGAATGGAGATAAAGATTATGAGGCATAACTGTAGCCCCAATAATCCCAATCGCCACATACAGCATATCGGGGTTCGTCAAAATATGTGGCGATGGCACAAAGCCTTTTAAAATCCCCCCAATAGACGGGGATGCCGCCACAAGCTGTATGCCAAAGCACACAGCGATAATCCCCAAAAGGGTTATCACAAAAGCTTCCAGCGCGCGCATCCCACGTTGCATGAGCAATAAGACGAGAAAAACATCCAAAACGGAAATTAACGTCCCGACCATAATAGAAAGGCCAAACAATAAGTTCAGCGCAACAGCCGTGCCGATAACTTCGGCCAAATCACACGCAATGATGGCGACTTCACAAGTCAGCCACAGGGGAATGTTTACCCAACGTGGTAACCAGTCGCGGCAGGCTTGGGCAAGGTCACGCCCTGTTACAATCCCCAACCGTGCCGCAAGGGCTTGGAGCAGGACCGCCATAATATTGGCCAGCAGAATGACCGATAGTAAACGATACCCAAACCGTGCCCCACCTTGTAGGTCTGTGGCCCAATTACCGGGGTCCATATACCCCACGGCAACCATATAGCCAGGGCCAATAAAGGCTAAAAACCGCCTCAGCCAGAAGCTTGCCCGCGCCGGTACAGCCACAGCACCACGCGCCGCATCCTCAACGGGCATATAGTCTGCCTCAGGCACGCTTTAATCCTTTATGTTAGAGGGGCTAATCAGGACGCCGCCTCACCTTTAAACCAGACTTCAACAGGGCCATTCAGCTTTAACGTCATCGGCCGGCCCCGCCGGTCTAAAGACCGCCCTACAGAGACACGAATCCACCCCTCACTCACGCAATATTCCTCAACATTGGTCTTTTCTTCCCCTTTAAAGCGCACACCTATGCCGCGGCCCAATATCTCCTCATTATAATAAGGGCTATCAGGGTAGATAGAGAGGCGATCAGGTAATGTATCACTCATCGAATCAGTCATCCTTTCATTAAAATCTGGCAGATGATTCTGGCAGGCTGCCCTTCCATAACAACCAACCTACCAAAAAGAAGCCCTCTTTAAGCGACTTCAAACATCGCTTCAACTTCTACCGGGGCATTCAGCGGTAAGCTCGGCACACCAACGGTCGAGCGGGCATGTTGGCCAACCTCCCCAACAAACACCACAGCAGCAAGGTCAGAAGCCCCATTCATCACAGCAGCATGATCGGTAAAATCAGGCGTGCAGGCCATAAAACCACCAAGACGCACAACCCGCCGCACACGGGAAAGATCACCCCCCAAAGCCGTATTAAGCTGGGCCAGAATATTGATAAAACATGCTCGTGCGCATGCTGTCCCTGCTTGATTGGAGACTTCACCACCCAACTTACCAGTAATCAGCAATTTACCATCCACTAATGGCAACTGCCCGGAGACAACCAATAAATTACCCGTCCGCACAACAGGGAGGTAATTCGCCACAGGGGCAGCGGCAACGGGAAGCTCAATATTTAACGCAGCGAGACGACTTTCTGGTGTGGACATAATCTTCTCCCTTTTTCTCCCAATGGGGTCAAACCCTGCACACCCTGCGCTGTAAAGCCTCTCTTGCCAAGGGGCCCCGAGCAAGAAATCCCCCCCCTTACCCAGCAGCACGCCCCAAAGCCTGCGTTAAGTCTGCCAAAATATCCTCTGGATGCTCCAATCCAATCGACAACCGCACATAGCCGGGGGAGACCCCTGCCGCCTTTTGCTCCGCCTCGCTCAACTGCGCATGGGTTGTAGAGGCAGGATGGATCGCAAGGCTCCGCGCATCGCCAATATTAGCGACATGATAAAACAGCTCCAACGCATCAATAAAACGTTGGCCTGCCTCACGCCCGCCAGAAAGCTCAAAGCCGACAAGCCCGCCAAAGCCCCCCTGCAAAACAGCTTCCGCACGCTGCCGTGCCTCACCCTCCTGCAAGGCGGGGTAGATAACGCGCTGCACGTCAGGACGCCCCTGCAAAAACTGCGCCACTTTTAGCGCATTCTCGCAATGGCGCGGCATCCGCAGTGGTAAGGTCTCCACCCCTTGCAAAAGCTGGAAGGCATTAAAGGGCGAAAGAGCTGCCCCACCATCGCGCAGCAATACCGCTCTTGCCCGCAGCGCATATGCAACTGGCCCTAAAGGACGAGCAGCCTCCGTCCAAATCGCCCCATGATAGCTTGGGTCTGGCTGTGTGAGCAACGGGTGACGCTGCCCCCATTCAAACTGCCCACCATCAATCACTAACCCACCAATAGAGGTCCCATGCCCGCCAATATATTTGGTCGCCGAATACACCACAATCGCCGCACCATGCGCTAAGGGACGTGCCAGTAACGGGGTGGCCGTATTATCAACAATCAGAGGGATCCCCAAGGCGCGTCCCGCTTTGGCAATCGCTGCCATGGGAGCGACAATCAATTTCGGGTTCGGCAAAGTTTCTACATACCATGCCCGCGTCCGCTCATCACTTGCCGCTTCAAAGGCTGCCGGGTCGGATGGGTCCACAAAACGCACCTCTATACCCATCATCTTGAGGGTATGGGCAAAGAGATTCCACGTCCCCCCATATAGGTCCGTCCCGCTGACGATATTATCCCCAACCTCCGCGAGATTTTGCACCGCTACAGCCGATGCCGCCTGACCAGACGCCACCGCTACAGCCGCTGCCGCCCCCTCTAACGCGGCCATGCGTTTTTCAAACACATCAACTGTTGGGTTTGTCAGGCGGGAATAAATCATCCCCACATCCTTCAGCGCAAACCGGTCCGCCGCTTGTTGGCTGCTCTCAAATTGATAAGAGGTCGTCTGATGGATAGGTGGCACGACAGACCCCGTCACCGGGTCAGCCCGCCAACCAGCATGCAGGGCTAATGTTTCGGGATGATATGTAGTGCGTGCCATGGGGGCCTCCTCAGTAATATCTCATCCATAAGACGAACAAGCAAAACGGACTTTATCCCTTTAGGGCATATTATACCCCATCAGCACAACTACCCCCTACCGATGAACCTCTTTGAAACAGATAAGAACACTTAATATGTTACCTTTTTAAAATAATCTCCAAAACCTAAACTCGTTGTAATAGCTCTCATAGGGAATATAGGATTGATTTTATCCGTAATAACTCTATAAGCGGCGGTTCTTCTCATAATTTCAGTCCGTTAGAGGGTTACAGTCATGCAGCTCGCTTCCCTTATTCGCAATGAAACAGGCCTTGATAATGCGCCAACGGTCGTTCTGCTTCATGGTGTTTTTGGGCGGGCGCGTAACTTGGGCATCCTACAACGGGCCCTTAGCCCTTATTTTAACACGGTTGCTTTTGACCTCCGTTGCCATGGCGAGAGCGACCACGCCCCCATCTCCTACCCGGAAATGGCCAAAGATGTACTTGAAAGCATGGATGCACTCGGTATTGAGAAAGCCCATCTCGTAGGCCATTCCATGGGCGGGAAAACAGCCATGGCCACCACGCTGACCGCCCCGGAACGTATTGAAAAGCTGCTCATCGCCGACATCGCCCCCGATACGATGATTCATGGCCAGCATGACCTTGCCCAACAGCTTTATCATACGCCGCTTCCTGCCCTCAGCAGCCATGCCGAAATCCGCAAGTTCCTTCATGACCTCACCGATGACCCCTCCGTAGGCGAGCTCATTGCCCAGCACATCACCCCCGGTGACCCTGCCCAATGGAATATCGGTGTGACGGATATTGTCGCTAGCTTCCCCGTGATTCAGGAATGGCCAGTCGAAGCCTTTAGCGGCAAAACATGGGACGGCCCTGCCCTCTTTATCCGTGGCGGGGATTCACCTTACATCAAGCCCCATCATCATGCTGTCATTCAGGATTACTTCCCCAAAGCGGAGGTCAAGACCATCCCCAATACCGGCCATTGGCTGCATGTGGAAGATGCCCCCAGCTTTAACGCCATGATGTTGGACTTCTTCCGCGGGTAACCCCATCAAAAAAGGCCGCCCTCATCAAAGGAGCGGCCCTTTTTAACATCAGCCCTTCTTTAAACGCTCAGAGAGGCTGAGGGCGTGGGCATCTAACCCTTCCTCCCGTGCCAAAATCACCCCAGCAGGGCCGACCTGTCTCAACCCTTCCATATCTGTCTCGATAGAGGTTGTCCGTTTCAGGAAGTCATAAACCGAAAGGCCAGAGGCAAAACGGGCCGTGCGGCTTGTCGGCAGAACATGATTCGGCCCACCAACATAATCCCCTACGGCCTCTGGGCAGAACCGCCCCATAAAGATAGCCCCTGCATGGCGGACCTTCTGGCTAAAGGCCCGTGGTTCATCCAACAGCACCTCCAAATGCTCTGGGGCGAACTCATTCACCACATCAGCAGCCTCATCTTCGCTATGAACAATCACCACAGCCCCGCAATCTGCCCAACTTTTCCGCGCAATATCTGCACGGGGAAGGGTCTTTAACTCCGCCTCAACCGCAGCGATGACCTTATCAGCAAAGGCTTCATCCTGCGTAATCAGTACTGATTGTGCCTGCTCATCATGTTCAGCTTGGGCGAGGAGGTCAATCGCGACAAGGCGCGGGTCATTCTTCCCATCCGCGACCACCACAACCTCGGATGGCCCGGCGATGCTATCAATCCCCACATGGCCAAAAACTTGCCGCTTCGCCTCTGCTACAAACGCATTACCCGGCCCTACGATACGGTCCACCGGGGCGATGCTCTGCGTGCCATAGGCCAAAGCCCCTACCGCTTGCGCCCCGCCAACACGGTAAATCTCCGTCACACCACAAAGGCGCGCGGCCTCCATCACGAGCGGATTTAGCACGCCATCTGGCGTTGGCACGCACATCGCCAACCGCTTCACCCCCGCAACATGCGCTGGTAGAGCATTCATCAACACAGAGGAGGGATAAGCCGCCTTCCCACCGGGGACATAAAGCCCTGCCGCATCGAGCGGTGTCCAGCGCATCCCCAAACGCAAGCCTGCCTCATCCGTATAATCAAGGTCTTTAGGGAGCTGCGCTTCATGAAAGGCCCGAATCCGCTTTGCTGCAAAGGCCAGAGCCTCCTTTGTCTCCGGCGCAACACGCGCAGCGGTTTCGGCAATCTCTGCCTCACTAATGCGTAGCTGCCCTGCCTCCAATGTGAGGCGGTCAAACCGCGCTGTATAAGCACAAAGGGCCTCATCACCCCGCTTTTGCACATCTGCCAGAATCGCACGCACAGGCTCTGCGACAGAGCCGCTTTGCTCTCCCCGGCGAGCCAAAACCGCCTTTAAATGCGCCTTAAACTCTGGCGATGCGGTATCAAGACGCTTCATCAAGCACACTCCCCTTGCTGCATAGATTGCGCCACAGCCGCCCGGAAACGCTCAATCAAAAGCCCGACTTCCTCCGGTCGCGTCTTTAAGGCGATACGATTTACAATCAACCGGCTTGTAATATGCGCAATCGTCTCAACCTCCTCCAACCCATTAGCCCGCAAGGTCGAGCCGGTATCGACAAGGTCCACAATCACATCGGCCATATCAAGGGCTGGGGCAAGCTCCATCGCCCCATGGAGATGCACAATCTCCGCATTCACCGCGCGCGAGGCAAAATGACGCCGCGCAATGGCCGGATATTTTGTGGCCACACGCAAGCGGGACCGCCCCTCTGGCGGCTCATCCTCCCCACTCCCTTTAGGCCGCGCAACAGCGATACGACACCCGCCTATCCCAAGGTCTAGCGGGGCATAAAGGTCGGGGTAGTCAAACTCCATCAGCACATCAGCCCCGCAGACGCCAATGTCCGCCCCGCCATAAGCCACAAAGGTAGCAACATCAAAAGACCGCACCCGCACGACGTCCAAATCCGGACTAGAGGTCGGAAAACGCAAACGGCGGCTGCTCTCATCAAGGCAATCTTGTGCTGGTTCAAAGCCTGTATGATGCAACACAGGGCGCAAAGCTTTAAGAATCCGCCCCTTTGGGAGGGCCAGAATAAGCGGCGTTTTTACCTGCGTTTCACTCATCATTTACGCTCCTGCTCACATAACCTCCCCAGCTTAGCAAAGCCCGGCCTACCCCGCTACAGGCCAGAGAGCCTCTAGGTCCTTCCTGCGGGCACGGGCTAGCCGATTCGCCACAAGGACAGACCGTGCCTCCGCAACCGCTTTATCCAAATCATCATTGACCAACACATAATCAAACTCTGGCCAATGAGACATCTCGCCCATAGCGGCCTTCATGCGGGCGGCAATTTCCGCATCGCCATCGGTCTTACGCCCCCGTAAACGGGCTTCTAATTCCTCCAAAGAGGGCGGTAGAACAAACAACCCCACTACATCATCTGCCATGGCCTGACGCATCAGACGATGGCCTTGCCAATCAATATCCAAAATCACATCCCGCCCAGCGGCAAGAGCAGCTTCTAACGGGGCACGGGGGGTGCCATAGCCACGGCCAAACACTTCTGCCCATTCCAGCAACTCCCCCGCTTCGGCCATGCGGCGGAAGGTTGGCATATCACGGAAGTAATAATGCACCCCTTCTTCCTCACCGGGGCGAGGTGCGCGCGTTGTGACAGAAATAGAGGTAAAGATAGTCGGATCGGCCTCACGCAGAGCTTGCGCTATGGTGGATTTTCCCGCCCCTGAAGGCGCAGAAATAACCAAACACACACCCCGCCGTGATGGCTTTGCCATAACATCCCCTCGCTTGATATTTTATAATCCGCCTCATGTGCCAGAAAAAAAGCCCCATGACCAGCAACCCCTTTATCAGGCTAAACACGATAGTTTTACGTTACGCTGCGGTTTCTACTGGCCTTTTTGGTTAAGTTTGCTTTATCCTCCCAATGGGGAGCTTCCCTAAAGAAGGGACACGCTCACCCTTGTGCAGCCTTGCACAAGTCACGCTACATAAGGAGTACCATCATGGCATGGAACACACCGAAAGTAACCGAAATCCCCTTGGGCGGCGAAATCAACTCTTATGTCTGCGGCGAGACGAAATAACCTCTCCGCAGCCATGCGTTTAGGGTGGGAGGCTCCTTTTTACAGCCTGCCACCCTATCCATGCGCCTCCCCAAAGCTGCGTAGTCATACACGCTCAAAACGGTATCGGCGCATCAGCCAGACACAACCATAAGAGGCCATCCTCATGCTTGATGTCATTATTTTAGGGGCCGGTGCGGGGGGAGGCTTCCCACAATGGAACTCCGCCGCAAAAGGCTGCCTCCTCGCCAGAGAAGGCAAAAAGGCCAAAGCCCGCACGCAAGCCTCCCTCGCCGTAAGTGGGGATGGGCAGCATTGGTTCCTCCTCAATGCCTCACCAGACCTCCGCCAGCAGATTCTCGCTACCCCGGCTTTACATCAAACAGGGGCTATGCGCGGTACCCCCATCCAAGGGGTCATCCTTGCTGGGGCGGAAATTGATGCCATTACCGGGCTGCTCACCCTCCGCGAGCGTGAACCTTTCACCCTTATGGGCAGCCCTTCCACTCTCGCTCAACTCGACCGCAACCCCATTTTTGAAGCCCTAGATCGCAGCATCATCCCCCGCCTCCCCCTCACCGAGGGTGCGCCTGTGCCGCTCTTGCTGAAAGATGGTTCTCCTTCTGGTTTGATGCTGGAAGTCTTTACCGTGCCGGGCAAAGCCCCGCTTTATGTGGAGCATGAAGGCACAAAACCCGATGATACGCTTGGCCTTGCCCTCTCTGATGGGCAGAAAACGATGCTTTTCATCCCCGGCTGTGCGGAAATCACCCCCGCCCTTAAAGAGCGTGTCAGCCATGCAGACCTTCTCTTTTTTGATGGCACACTCTGGCATGATGATGAGATGATTCGCGCCGGGCTAAGCCCCAAAAGCGGGCATCGCATGGGCCATGTCTCTGTAAATGAAGCCGATGGCCCCCTCGCGCAATTTGCCCATTGCACGAAGCCGCAGAAGGTCTTCATCCATATCAATAACTCCAACCCCATCTTACTAGATGATAGCCCCCAACATCACACTGCTAAACAAGCTGGCTGGATTGTGGGGGAAGATGGGATGCGCTTTCAACTAAAGGCCGAATCATGAGCACTCTCCTCACACCAGATGAACTTGAAGCCCGCCTCCGTGCCATCGGGGCAGAACGCTATCACCGCCAACATCCGCTCCATAAAGCGATGTATGAAGGCAAGCTGACCAAAGGGCAGCTCCAAGCCTGGGCCTTAAACCGCTATTATTACCAAGCGCAGATTCCCAAAAAAGACGCAACCCTCCTCGCTCGCCTCCCCACGACTGAACTCCGCCGGGAATGGCGACGCCGTATTGAAGACCATGACGGCACCGCCTCCAGCCCCGGCGGGATTGCACGCTGGCTAAAGCTGACGAGCGGATTAGGGCTGGATGATGCTTATGTAGAAAGCCTTGAGGGCCTCCTACCAGCAACACTCTTTGCGGTAGATGCTTATGTAGCCTTTGTGCGCGACCGCTCCATACTCGCTGCCATTGCCTCCTCCTTAACGGAGCTTTTCTCCCCCACCATCATTGGAGAGCGTATGGAGGGGATGCTCCGTAATTATTCTTATATCTCGGAGGAGACTTTGGCCTATTTCAAGCCGCGTCTCACCCAAGCCCCGCAGGATTCCACCTTCGCGCTTAATTACGTCAAAACCCATGCCCGCACGCCAGAGCAACAGCAAGAAGTTCTTCACGCATTAGAGTTTAAATGCGCTATCCTCTGGCAACTTCTGGATGCGCTGGACCACGCTTATGTAGAAGGCAACATCCCCCCCGGTGCCTTTGTGCCAGACATCCCCTAACATCCCCAACCGCCTGAAAGACCCCTATGCCCAGCCCCGCATCTCCCCCCATCGTGACTGAAGACTCGTGCCCCGGTTTCAGCCGTGGGTATCGCCTCCAACATGATAAAGTGCGGGAGCAATGGGTCATTCAGGCCCCAGAGCGGGCCTTCCTTGCCGATGCAATCGCTGTGGCCATCCTCCAAGAGCTTGATGGCCATACCTCCATCAGCACCATCATCGACCGCCTCGCCGAACGCTATCAAGCCCCACGCGCGCAGATTGCAGCCGATGTTCTCGCCCTTTTATCCGACCTAACTGAAAAGCGGATTCTCCGCCTGTGAGTACACCTCGCCCCCCTGCCCCGATGAGCTTACTGGCAGAGCTGACCCATCGCTGCCCGCTCTCCTGCCCTTATTGCTCCAACCCCCTCGAGCTTGAACGCAAAGCGCAAGAGCTTGAGACGCAAGACTGGCTCCGCGTTTTGGAAGAAGCCGCCGCTATGGGGGTGTTGCAGGTCCATTTTTCTGGCGGGGAGCCTATGGCCCGCCCAGACCTTTATACGCTCATCGCCCATGCGCATAAGCTTAATCTCTATACCAACCTCATTACCTCTGGCGTCCTCATCACCGCTCAAAGCATGAAGCAGCTTGATGAAAGCGGGCTAGACCATGTCCAACTCTCCTTCCAAGACACCGACCATGCAGAGGCCGACCGGCTCAGTGACTTCCCCCAAGTCCAACCCCGTAAACTGGAAGCCGCCCAACTTATCAGGGCGGCGGGGATTCCCCTTACGCTGAACTTCGTCCTCCAAAAAGCTAATATTTTCCGTATTCCTGCCATGTTTGCCCTTGCCCGCCAGCTTGATGCCCAACGGGTGGAGATGGCTCATACGCAATATTACGGTTGGGCTCTCAAAAACCGCGCTGCCTTGCTCCCCTCCCGCGCACAGCTAGAGGAAGCCGCACATTATGT
The DNA here is from genome assembly GCF_009725845.1 of Bombella sp. ESL0378. NCBI lineage: Bacteria > Pseudomonadati > Pseudomonadota > Alphaproteobacteria > Acetobacterales > Acetobacteraceae > Bombella > Bombella sp. ESL0378. The sequence goes on from NZ_WNIF01000010.1 coordinate 83,357, forward strand.
CGCGCAGGAGGAGGCCAAAGGCGGCTTAGCCATTGACTACGTCACACCCGATTATTATGCCGACCGCCCCAAACCCTGCATGGGCGGTTGGGGGCAACGCTTCCTCAATATTTCACCCTCTGGCCATGTTCTGCCCTGCCATGCAGCAGAGACCATCCCCGCCCTCCACTTTGACTCCGTGCGGGAGCGGTCCCTTAGCGATATTTGGTATCACTCCCGCGCTTTTACCCTCTTTCGTGGCACAGCATGGATGCCAGAGCCCTGCGCCTCTTGCGCACGCAAAGAGATTGACTGGGGCGGCTGCCGCTGCCAAGCCCTCGCCCTGCTCGGCGATGCCACACAAACCGACCCTGTTTGCACCCTCTCCCCCCACCGTCATCTCATTGATGACGCCATTGCCGAAGCCGAAAAAACCGACACTCAACACTTTATGTACCGCCGCATGGGGGCTGCCTCTTTGCAGAAAACACGCCCCTAACCTTGCACTCCCCAGATAGACTCCCTAAGAGGGGGCATCTCCCCCTTTATGGACCCCAGCATGAACGCCCCAGATATCAGCATCATCATCCCCTGCTATAATGAGGTCGAGAATGTCGCTCCTCTGGTAGAGGCTCTTGAGGGCGTTCTAACAGATGTGGCGTGGGAAGTTGTTTTTGTTGATGATAACTCCCCCGATGGCACGATGAAGGCCGTTCGCAAGCTGGCAGAAACAAAACCTTATGTGCGCGGCATCCTGCGCATTGGGCGGCGTGGGCTATCCTCCGCTGTGATTGAAGGGGCTTTAAGTGCCTCCGCCCCCATCATCGCTGTGATGGATGGTGACCTCCAACATGATGAAACCTGCTTGCGTGAGATGATCACGGCCCTCCAAACCGACCGTGCCGACATTGCGGTTGCGAGCCGTCATATCAAAGGGGGAAGTAATGAGGGCCTCTCCAACGGGTGGCGGCGTTTCCTCTCCAATGCGGGCATCTGGGCAGCACAATGGCTCCTAAACGTCCCCCTCACCGACCCGATGAGCGGCTTTTTCGCCGTCAAGCGCACGGTCTTTACACAACGTGCCCCTTTCCTCGATGGCCATGGCTTTAAAATCCTGCTGGACCTCATGATTGCGCGGAAGGAGCCGCTTCGCATCCATGAAGTCCCCATGACATTCCGCAATCGCGCTCATGGGGAGAGCAAGCTAGATTCCAGCGTCATGTTCATTTTTGCGCAAAATCTGGCTAAGAATAGCTTCCGCCGCCGCCCCGCCCTCGCTTATGGGGCCGTAGGCTTAGCTGGGCTTGGCATAGCAGTGGGGCTTAAAGCTCTATGCACCCGCTGCCGCCATTCATCATCCTCATAAACCAACCACGCGCTTAGGCGGGTTTATGCAACAACGCCTTCACCACGCGCGCCACGCTCTCCTGCCAATGCGGCAAACGCACCCCAAAAACACGCTGAAGCTTGCTATTATCCAGCCGGGAATCCGCAGGACGTGCCGCCGGAGTTGGCCAATCTGCTGTTGTGATAGCCTCCATCCCCGGCATAGGCTGACCATATTGTACCGCTTGCTCTAGCGCATAATGAGCCAGCTCATACCATGTGGCCTCACCAGCCCCACTCGCATGGAAGATACCCGCATAAGCATCCTGCCAACCTGTCTCTTCAATTTTGCGCAGAATCTCTAAAATAACGGCCGCTAAATCATCCGATGATGTTGGATTCCCCCTCTGGTCCCCCACAACGCGCAGATGAGGAGCCTTTGCACCCGCATTGAGCATCGTTTTTACAAAGTTCTTCCCATGGTCGGAATACACCCATGCCGTCCGCAAAATAATGCTACGCGGTTGGGCCTGCAACACGGCAGCCTCTCCCTCGGCCTTGGTCCTCCCATAAGCCGTTACAGGATGAATCGGATCACTCTCTTTATACGGGGCCCCTTTTGTGCCATCAAACACATAATCCGTTGAAACATGAATCAACGGGATACCCCGTTTTGCAGCCTCCTCGGCCAAACGCGCAGGCCCTGTATGGTTGCCCTGCTTAGCCGCCTCTTGCTCACTCTCGGCAAGGTCCACCGCCGTCCACGCCGCTGCATTGACGATGAAGGCCGGTTTATGCGCGTCAATCACCTGCGCTAGGCTCTCTGGCTGTTGCAAATCCGCCTCTGGCCGACCCACCGCAACAACACGCTCTCCTCCCAGCTTCTGCAAAGAGGTCGCCAACTGGCCCGTACGACCAATGACAAGAATAGAAGGCTTAGCCATAATCCGTTCCTCCGCTGCCATTATTTGTAGGAAAACCAGCCCTTTGCGGCTTCAAACGCCGGGGCTTGCTCATCCTTTTCGGACAATACAGCCGCCCCACGCTCTACCGGCCATTCAATACCAATCTGCTCACAATCCCACCGAACAGACCGCTCAGAGGCCTTATCGTAAAAGCCGGTGCATTTATATTGCACCTCTGTATTCTCCTCAAGCGTAACAAAACCATGCAAAAACCCAACGGGCAACCAAAGCTGTGCCCAATTCTCAGCGGAAAGCTCCGCCCCGACCCATTGCCCATAAGTCGGCGAGCCTGTGCGTGCATCCACCGCGACATCCCAAATCGCCCCGCGCGTTACACGCACTAATTTACCCTGCCCATAAGGCTCTAATTGACAATGCAACCCCCGCACGACGCCTTTCTGGCGCGAAAGGCTCTGATTATCCTGCACAAAAACCTCAGGAATCCCCGCCTCTGCCATAGCCTTTTGGTTATATGTCTCCGAGAAAAACCCTCGATGATCCCCAAAGCGCGCGGGGGTTACTTTCAAAATACCGGGGAGGGATAATGCCTCAACCTTCATCACATTGCTCCTCATTTACCTTATTCATGCCACCCTTAAAGGGTTGATGGTCCATATTCTGCCGCAACATGCAGCAACGTTTGCCCTAAGGGCGTCTTAGCCATTTTCTGCCCTGTGGCGATCAATCTCTCACGCGGGATGAAACCCATCCGATAAGCCGCCTCTGTTGGCGAGCCCACCAGTAATCCTTGGCGGGATTGAATCGCCTGCACAAACGTCCCCGCTTGCATCAAACTATCAGGCGTTCCCGCATCCAACCACGCACAACCACGGGCTAGCCGGTCCACCTCTAGCGTCCCTTCTGCTAGATAGATGCGGTTCAGGTCCGTAATTTCCAACTCACCACGGGCACTTGGTTTCACCTGACGTGCAAACTCACAAACCCGCTCATCATAGAAATAAAGCCCCGTCACCGCCCAATGAGATGGCGGATTAATCGGCTTTTCTACAATATCCACCGCACGGCCTGTCTCATCAAAGGAGACAACGCCATACCGCTCTGGGTCCCGTACTTGATAAGAAAACACCGTTGCCCCATGCGGACGGCACGCCGCATCCCGCAACATATGCTCCAACCCATCTGCAAAAATCAGATTATCACCAAGAATCAACGCACAAGGTGAGCCTGCAATCCAATCCTCAGCAATCTGAAATGCCTGTGCGATCCCTTCCGGCTTAGGCTGAATACGATAGGTAAAGCTCACCCCAAATTGCTCACCACTGCCCAATAAACGCTGAAACTGCGCTTGGTCCTCCGGCGTTGTGATGATCATAATCTCCCGTATCCCTGCCAAAATCAGGGTCGTAAGCGGGTAGTAAATCATCGGCTTATCATAAACAGGCAAGAGCTGCTTGGAGGCCGCCAAAGTCATTGGGTATAAGCGCGTCCCAGAACCACCAGAAAGCAGAATCCCTTTTGTAACATGCTGCTTTTTAGGGTTAGCCTGTGTATGTCTCATTTCTGTACTCCCAGCCGCTGCCCGTCATAACGCTGCTCGCGCAAACGCTGCCACCAGGCTTTGTGCTCTAAATACCACTGGATTGTCCGGCGCAGCCCGGTCTCAAAATCATGCTCGGCCTTCCACTCCAAACAGGTCTCGGCATGGCTTGGGTCAATCTCATAACGGAAATCGTGCCCCGGCCGGTCACTAACAAAAGAAATCAACCGTTCTCGTGGCCCGGCTGGGTCTGGCGCAAGCTCATCCAAAATAGCGCATATTTGCCGCACAACATCGAGATTCTTACGCGGCTGACGGGCACCAATAGCGTAAGTCTCCCCCGGTTTGCCACGCTCCACAGCCCGCACCAACGCCGCAGCGTGGTCCTCCACAAATAACCAATCCCGAATATTCTCCCCCTTGCCATAAACCGGCAAAGGCCGCCCCTCTAATGCATTAATAATCATCAAGGGGATGAGCTTCTCTGGAAAGTGCCATGGCCCGTAATTATTGGTCGTATTGGTCACAAAAGCTGGGAAGCCATAAGTATGATACCATGCCCGCACTAAATGATCCGATGCCGCCTTGCTGGCCGAATAGGGGCTACGTGGGTCATAGGCTGTCTCCTCCGTAAAAGGAGGGGCCTCAGGCTCCAGATGGCCAAACACTTCATCTGTTGAAATATGAAGGAAACGGAACCCCGCCTTTTTAGCACCCTCTAACCCTAACCAATACTGGCGCGCCGCCTCTAATAAACAATAAGTGCCGACAACATTAGTCTGAATAAAAGCCCCCGGCCCATCAATCGAACGGTCCACATGGCTTTCCGCCGCCAAATGCATAATCGCATCTGGCTGAAACGCCGCTAACGCACGCTCCACCGCATTTTGATTGTTAATCGAGATGGCTTCATGCCTATAACGCGGCTGCGTCGCCACCTCTGCTACTGTCTCTTCAGAGGCAGCATACGTCATACAATCAATATTCAGAACCTGATGAGATGTCTTTCTCAAGAGATGCCGTATCACAGCAGACCCAATGAAACCACATCCTCCCGTTACAACAATCTTCATTCCGTCCCTTTCCTACATCCCTCATTAACTTAGGAGAAGCATATCTCACATTACTGACCAGACCTTAACAGCTTATCGCTGCAATAGCGTATTGTCACACAACAAGCACCCTCTTTCTTTTTCCATCGTAACACCATACCCTTCCCCCACAGCTTAACAATGCAAAGGAAGCCTCCCCGCTATGCGTTATCTTGTTACAGGTGGAGCCGGTTTTGTCGGTAGCCATGTGGCTCTCGCTCTCATAGAGCATGGCCACCACGTCACCATTTTAGATAATCTTAGCACCGGCCACCGCGCCGCCATCCCAACTGGAGCTCAATTCCACGAGGTTGATCTTCTAGACACGAATCGTCTTAACACCATCCTAGCAAACGGCCCTTGGGATGGCGTATTACATTTTGCAGCACTTTCTTTGGTCGGAGCCTCTATGGCGACACCGTACCATTACCTGCGCCAAAATATGCTAACATCCCTTAATTTAATTGAAGGCTGCGTCCGCTATAACGTCCCGCGCTTCCTATTCTCCTCCACAGCGGCCTTATTTAATAATCAAGGTAACACCCCTCTCTCTGAAGACTCACCCATTAATCCCGGCTCCCCCTATGGGGAAAGCAAATTCCTCATCGAGCGCGCCCTTAACTGGGCCGAGAGAATACACGGCCTCCGCTATGGCTGCCTACGTTACTTCAACGCTGCCGGGGCAGATGCCAAAGGCCGCCTCGGTGAGGACCATCAGCCCGAAACCCATCTCATCCCCCTCGCGCTAGATTCTGCTTTAGGCCGCCGTCCGCCTCTCAAGCTTTTTGGCAATGACTACCCAACACCAGATGGCACCTGCATCCGCGATTACGTTCATGTTAGCGATTTAGCCGAAGCACATATCCTCACTCTCAATCGCCTTGATACTGGTTCAGTAACCTACAATCTCGGTACAGGGCAGGGCTTTAGTAATTTGAATATCCTCAAAGCAATCGAAACAGTAACGGGAAGAGAGTTACCCTGGGATTGGGCCCCTCGCCGTGAGGGGGACCCTGCCATTTTGGTCACCGACCCCACGCGCATCCGTACAGAGCTTGGCTGGCAACCCCGTTACACCAAAATTGAAGATATTATAGAAACTGCCTTCCGCTGGCGGCTTGCCCACCCTAATGGCTATAGGGGCTTATAACTAAGCAACAGCATATGGCCTTGCCCTGTGAAGACGGGGCGATAGCCTGCTTTTTGCAACCATCCATCAAAATAAGTGCTTTTTGTACGATAAGCATCAGGTGCCCCATAAAGCTGCACAAACGCAACCTTATGATTCATGATGAACGCCTGTACCGGGTAAGGTCCCCCTCCGACCTTTAAAGCCTCTGCCAGATTAAACATATCAACCGGATAAGTCGCATGCGCCCAATAACATAACGCCATATCCGTGCATAATGTATCGTCTTTATGAGCCTGCATCAGCCGGATATTCTCAGCCCATGATGCCTCTTTTTCATGAATAGATACAATATCATGATAAAAGCTCACCCCCCGTATAGGCACAAGAAACATTAATGACAGCGACATAGTGGCGCACATATAAGACATCACGCCCCCACATCGCGCATCATTTAATAATGTCGCAAGCCCTATCCCACATAAAAGCGTCCCCGCCACAAGCACATCAAACATGCTATTATAATCTACACCCGCCCCCATTGATCCCATTAACCCAAAAAAGAGAGCGAACATCAAAAACAACAATGCAAATACAATATTATCATGTATTCTTATTTTTTTTCTGTAATAAATCGCTACCCCAATACCAGATACAACAATACCCACCATCAATAAGAGCGCTTTCACCCCATGCACAATACGCCCTAGCCGCACCGTCCGCTTATGCGAAAACACATCATGGAAAAAAGACATCCCATATGCTTGATAACAAATAGAAAACCCTATTCCGAGGCATATAACTAACATACTCGCCCATAAAAATGCCTTTTTCTTATCTAAAAAAAACATCCATACACATAGAGCTGACGGCAAAGCCACTAAATTATGTTTAGTAAATCCACCCAATACAATAAACAGAACACTTAATAAGAGACGCCACCATACAAAACTAACGCGCCCAGACGAAAATAAAACATAAACCCCAACCAACATAAGACATTGCGCCAACCATTGAGGGTCATTCATTCCAAAATAATTATAAAATGCTGTATTCATGGTTGCCAGAAATATAAGAGATCCCGCCCAACCAGATAGCGCACTCCTCGTCATAATATTTATTAAACGTTGCATAATAATAGATGATAAAATTATGGACAAACAGGAAATTATACGCCCTACAATGATGGCATCTCCACCTAATTTTATCACCCACCCAAAGATAAAAAAGGATAATGGAGGATAATTATTAAATATAAATCCCGTTTCAGACGAATATAGCTGATGCCCGCCTACCCCTATCCCCCAGCCCGCTAACAGGGCATTCCACCCCTCATTATAATCCAGCGCAACATGATGGAACATCACAGCCCCTGTGCGTAAACAGGTGAGTAAAAACACTACGCACCACATCAAGCTCCATAGTCCTAAAATAACTTTTTTTCTTGCTGTGCTAGACATTAAATCTCTACCTACTATCCTCATATTCCTAATTTTAAGCTTTATCATGCCCTCTCTACATGATATACGCATCACCCGCTACATTTTTCGATGTATAACATACCCTCTTAAAGAATCAGACCTTTATGCGCTCCTTTTTAAATGCGTCCCCCTTAAAAAAAACTTTAGATAATTGGTATTTTCTCTATTTTTGTTTGCTCCTCGTTGCATATTTATCCCGCGCTGCCCTTTTAGGTAATCCTTTTATCTTTTTTGATGAAGAGTTTTACCTTTTTGTTGGGGGGCGCATGCTCCACGGCGATCTCCCTTATGTCGATATCTGGGATAGAAAACCTATTGGCATTTTCCTTATTTATGAGTTTTTTCATCTTTTTGGCCCCTATCGCATCTGGGCTTACCAGATAGGTGCACTCCTTAGCGCGTGGCTGACCTCTATTTTTTGCCTTAAAATTGCCCGCTCCATCGCCCCAATTGGTGGAGCCTTCTGTGCAGGGTGCCTTTACCTTATTTGGAGTGTTGGCTTTGGCGGCATGGGAGGGCAATCCCCTATTTTTTATAATACACTCATCACAGCGGCTATATTGATTATACTCCAAGGACTGCAAAAAAGAACAGTTAAAAACCTCACAATATCCGGATGGGTTAGTATGGTTTTATTTGGTCTATCCATACAAATAAAACCTACCGTTGCTTTTGAGGGGATATATGTTGCACTTTTCCTTCTATATATTTTGTATAAACATAATATAAAGATTCTCACCCTTTTTATAACAGCTTTTGGCTGGAGTATTACAGCTCTTCTACCATCATTCTGTGTCATCGTTACATATGCTTCTTTAGGACATCTCTCTGAGTGGTGGTTTGCTAATGTAATCTCTATATTTCTAAAACAAGACCCACCCCATAATACCCTCATTTCATTGTGGCATTGGGCTCATTGGGGAATAATTCTAGGCGTTCTTTTTGTCAGTACTATAGGGGGGCGTTTTCTACTTCTTAAAGCGCGCCCCAATAATATACTTCATATCTTTATTATGGGCTGGGCCTTTACCGCATTCCTAGGGTTTTTCATATTCGGCAGCTTTGCAACACATTACGCCCTTCCCCTCTTTGCGCCATTCTTTATCAATGCAGCCCCTCTTTGGTCTGCTAAAGTAGGTCGCCTATGGCTTACATTTTTAACCGGTTTTGGCGCAGTATGCGCTTACTACAGCACAGAGAAAGTACTTAGCAATGGCTCCCAAAAGGACCTGACAACCATCACACAATTACTCTCATCAGCTCCCGGTTGCGTTCTAATGGATCACGGCCCCGATATTATCCTTGATGCATTACCTCATTATTGCCCCGTGACGACCTTACCTTTCTCCTGGCATCTCGACTCCGCGCCGGAAAGAAAGGCCCTCCCCCTTGACCCAACAACAGAAATCAAGAGAATCTTTCAGACGCCTCCACGCTATATCATCCTAGATAGCGATGTTAAGGACTATAGTGGTGGGAATATAGATGTTATTAATATCGTACATGAGCATATAATGGCATCCTACCATGAAATATATCGCCATAAACGCCGTAAGGATGATAATATACTAATCTATATGCATAATTGATGTCCATTCCCTATGGTATAATCTCTCTCATATAGGTCTAGCCAACATAGAGGACTATGAAAATGCCCCCTCTCTCTTATAAGTACTCTGAAACATCTATACGCTTTCTCATCTTCCTATCTATCTTGGGGTTGTTCTTATACCCTATCCTCCACGGCAATTTTTATTATCCAGATGACTATTATCGCTCTGCCACTGGGGATATTTCATGCACACAAACAGGCCGCTTTCTTGCCCAACTTATCTTTATTACTATAAATGCAAGCAATATAGCATATGATTTATCTCCACTCCTCCAAGTATTAGCAATTATCTTTCTCTCCTTTTCTCTTGCGTCTCTATCATTAAAATGGAAATTAAATCGTACATCTTCAGCTTTAGCTTTAAGCCTTACTGTCTGTACACCTTTCTTTCTTCAAGACTTATCCTATCGCTTCGATAGCCTCACTATAAGCATGGCATTATCATGCATAATATGGTTTTTTATTTTAGAAAAAACATTTACCTCTTCCTATAAAAAAATATTATTTAAATCAATATTATTGTTAGCTGCACTTAATCTTTATCAACCGACATTGAATACATTTTTAATATTTTCAATAACTGAGTCATTATTTATATTGTATGATAAAAATGCTAGATATTCCATTCGCTCCCTTGTAGCGAATATATTATATCTCCCAATCCCGCTTATTATTTACAAATGTGAAGTAATCTTTAGAAAAGACGAGAGTTACGCATCACTTCACGCTCAATTCACACATAATTCATTCATAATCCTAAACAATATTCGAAAGTTATTGAAATATGCCTTCCTAGAATTTGGTATCCATGGCGGAGGACTAGAAATCCTTTTAGGAATCTTCTTGATAATTGGCGTGACGAACCTTCTTTATACTTTCTACAAAAAGGGTAAACTTCCATATCTCTCCTTATCTCTATTTTATATTATTCTTTCTATTTGTTCCTTAGCAGGATTTCTCTCACTTTTAAGATATCCTGTCTTTGATATGCGCGTTTTCATAGCAAATGGTGCATTCCTTTCTATTTTCATGCTATTCTTTATAGGGAGAGGAGCCTCATTTCAGAAAACCCCCATTAAAATACTCCTAGCCAGCTGGGTACTCCTCATCCAAATGACATTTTCAACACAATGGGGAAATGCCATTGCAGCTCAAACTGAACTTAACGAAGCTATAGCCAGCAATATTGTCAATGATATTTATATCCTTTCCAAACAACGTCCTGTTTTCATCCGTATTGAAGCCCAACATAAAACAGTCAATAACATCACGACAATCGCTACCCAGACGGATGATGGTATTCTTGATGTCCCTGTTCCATTTATTACTAAAAAGATATGGCTGGCACGGCGCGCTATATTTGACCATAATGTAATTTATGATCCACTTGGAGAGTTCATCCTGAAAAAGCATGACCTCCAGAGCAATGCCACGTATTTCCGCTCTATCGACGAAAGCCCCCAATTTCCCTTTGCTCTAGCCCAAAGCATATATGAGCATTGTTCATATGAGGCCATGCGTGCCAATAGGTATTACAATATCTATAAAAAAGGGAGCTATATCCTCGTTGACTTCTCCCATAAATGTAACGAATAGACCCCATATAAAAGGAGCAGCCCCTTACATTATGGGACTGCTCCTCTAGGCTTCATTCTCACTTAAAGATTTTGTGGTAGTAATAATATCCAACCCCATGCGGCATGTATGGATAACATGGTCCCAACTCAGAGAATCCATATAAAAGAGAATTAAAATTAGATACTAAAACACTAACTACAATAAGTGCCATCAATATTTTCTTAAGATATGGAACGTCACTCTTATACCTAACAATATAAATAAGCCCCAACGCTCCCAATAGAATAATGTCCGGATAAAACTCCGCCCGATACCGGTAATTCATACTAATCGCTATCATCATCAAAAAAGCAGGGATACCTAATGATATAATGACTGCTCCAACCAACAATCGATGAAAAGAGAATATATCCTTCCTCCTATTAAATAAAAGAGTCCATAGGAAAATGCCCCCACAGAGCATCATGAACCCATCTGTTAAAAAGAAACTACTCGCAGGTAACTCATTCGCGTCAATTAGTTTGGTAAATTGCTGTTGAAACAGAAACGTCCCATCATGTTTTTGGAAAACCCATATAGGAAAAAAGAAATATATGAAACCCAAATAAAACCTATGAATATTAAATAATCCATATAATTTTGTTCTAAAAAGACGGTCAGGATACTCAATATTATATAAATATAAGTTATAATTCGCAAATGTTAGAGGGTTCCCCCACCTCTCATAATTAACATAAGCCGTAATGACTATCCCAAGCCCGGATAAAACAACTGGCAGCAGAATCAACTTTATTGAGCCTGTTAAATCCTTCTGCTTTGATTTTAAACAAGCCTTATACGTGAAATACACTAAAAAACACAATAAAGCAGCATATAAGCCAATCCCCATAGAGACACGCGTCAACAACGCACCACTAGCAGCAATCGCCATAGAAGGGCCAGCTTGCCGCCAATAGGTCTCATCAAATATTGTTTGTATAGCGGAATATATAAACCATCCCGCAAAAGCTAATGACCAAAAACAAACCTCTTGATACAATTTATGCTCGAAAAAACATACTTGCTCACCTGAGAAAGCAAATACAATGGCCAAGCTTACAGAGGCCCATCGCGCTTCTTGAAAAAACTTGCAAGACAAAAAATCCCATATCCTATAATTAAAGAACAGTATAATAAGAAGAGCAATTATAGATGAAAGGCGCGTTATATCCAAATGAAGCCCATTAGGAAATAATAAAATAGGTATTCTTAAAAAGGCAGGAAAAATACCCCAATAAGCATATACTCTGCCATCACGCAGAAACCCCTCCTCTTGCACGGTCCATGGGGCAACATCAAATTTCCCATGAAGCATATGTTCCATCATACTATTGAACGTTAACCTTACCCCCTCCTCTCTATATTCAACCGGAAAATGAGACCAACTTAGAATACTCACAACACTCCACAACGCAGAGAATATCCATATAAGTGAAATTATATTCTTCTTTGTTATCATATCTATTATCTCCTTCTCCTATTTTTTCTCTAAGAATTTTATTGGATAAGAAAGGTAAGCTAAGTATTTCTTTTCCTTCCGGGCAATAGCTACTGTATCTAATATTAAACCACATACAAAACTTAAAAAAGATAATATAATAAGCGATACAGATAATATTGCCGTAGGAAGCCTAGGAACAATGCCATGATCTAAATAAAATGATATTATAGGCCAGCCTAGAGAAATACCGGAAACAAATAAAATAAATGCAATAATCGAGAAAAGAGAAAAAGGTTTCTCAAGCCTCACGATATTAACGATAGTGCCTAATATTCTTATACCATCTTGATATGTTTTCAATTTAGAGACACTCCCTTGAGGGCGTTCTACATACTTTGTAGGTATTTCCCCTATAGGCAAACCAAGCCCCAAAGCATGAATGGTAAACTCCGTCTCAATTTCAAAGCCTCTTGATAACGATGGGAAAGACTTAACAAAACGCTTTGAAAAAACACGATAACCTGACAGCATATCCGTAAGACGACGCCCAAATATCAACGTCACTAACCCTGTTAGCAACTTATTGCCTAAAACATGGCCACGCCGATAAGCTGCCTTCTGTGTTGTAACACGCGCCCCATTTACCATGTCCAGCCCCTGCTCATACGCCATCTTCAAAAGTTTAGGGGCCGCCTCAACCTCATACGTTGCATCGCCATCAACAAGTACATAGAAATCTGCCTCTATGTCCGAAAACATGCGCCGGACAACATGTCCCTTCCCTTGCAAGGTCTCAGTACGTACAATAGCCCCAGCATATCGGGCGACATCTATAGTTTTATCAGTAGAATTATTATCATAAACATAAATCGGGACATCCCTCATAACCTCCCGAAATGAACGAACAACCTGTCCTATAGCCATTTCTTCATTATAACACGGTATTAAAATAGCTATTTTTATATCATCGTAACTCTTCATATATCACCCTCTACAAACACCTCTCACAAGAAAAATTCTAATTATCATATAAGTATTAAACAACCACTACCTGCATGAAAACAATACACCATAACCTCATCCTCCATGATCCAGCACTTTAACCCGATACATCCTTATCCCATTAACCGGTTTTTGTTTTGCCTTGTAATTAAGAATATGGAATTGATAGTCCAAACTATTTTGACCTGGCTCAATGGGAAGTTCTAAATAATAGATAGATTCATGTGATGGCACCACCCACTGCGCTACTACCTTACCTCTATAAAGAACATCTACAGGTAATTGATCCATTTTATTTGAAGAAAGATGCACCCACATTCTCACTAGAGTGGAAGACCTATCTAAAACCGGCACATGGACAGTTGCATATTCCTCCGTAGTCACCACTCCATGCTTGGCCCACTCCCAACCATCAACCGAAATAAGGTTATTACCATTCAGCTCTATTTCTGGATAAAAATCTTTCCACGACAACACCGAATCATAAGATATACTCAGAGGTTTCTTCCAATTTTCAACATTAATATCATATGGCAGATTCATTTTGTTCCCTGCATATACAAAAAATGTAACCTGATGTTTTTGCTTTATGTAGAGTGGTGAACCAAACTGATTCAGAACAGCTTCTCTACATGATGGATATGGAGGACAGACTCTATCATCACCTAGGTTAGTCAGAACAAAAACCCACTTCTGTGAAGACGGCACGTGATACCAATTTGGAGACGTCCAAATCGTCGGTAAGAATCCATGATAATCCATCGTATAAAGAAGAGGACGCACAACTTTCTCATAATGACTTTTCCATGTGATAGTATGCGCTTCCACCCCCCAATAGTCTCCGTAAGCATACTGAATCTGTTCATTATTTAAAAATGAAATCACTTCATTCTCTACATCAAAGGATGATAAAAGAGCAGGCCCCTTCCAAACGCTTTTATTGCTCAAAATACTAGCTGATAGAAATAAAAAACCCAAAGCATAAAACTTCTTACGGATACTCGGATCCATTGACTTCCACGGCAACAAGCATACACATATAATCAAAGCATAGTATATATTGACAATGTATCTTGCCAGACGGATGTTATTAACACCTTTAAACACAACGGAGGCTGAAAAAATGCCTAAAATTGACAAAATAAACAATATAAAAACAAACAAATTCTCTCTTTCAAAAAAAATATATTTTCTTTTTATCGACCTGATGAGTGCATAGACTATGGAAAAGAAAATAAAAAAGTTTATAACCATTGCTATATAGTACAACAAAATATTTCTTTTTTCTTCACTCAACAAAATACTGTAAAAATTATTAAAGTTAAGAAGCGGAATAAAATTGAAATAATAAGACACAGAAGCTGAGGTAAAAATAATAGACTTCCACGAAAGATTAACACTTGTAAAACCTTTTTTGTATATTGCACTTATAGGGAACAATCCCAAACAATGCGTTTCAGAAAAAATAATTACAAAAAGTCCTATAAAAAACCATACTGTATAGAACAACCTTTTCCGACCAGATTCTAAAAAGAACATTATAAATGACGAAATGATTATTGGAAGAACAAATACTGGCAACATCCACGGATCAGAAAAAGATGAAAGAGAGAAAACAACTCCAGAAAGAATAAGAAAAAAAATATTTTGTTTTCTAATCGAAAGAAAGCACAATAAAACTCCAAACAATCCCCAAAGCATCGAAGCATTGTGTGCTACTGAGTATAACAAGAACCCACCACGCCCTAACGCAATTTGTGGTGCAGCTAATATTAAAGCCCCACACCAAAGTCCTTGATTTAGACTAGAAAGCTTAAAAACCAAAAGTCCGGCAAAAAAAGCCGTAAGACAAAAAACAACAGCACCCAACACAAGGAGAAGCGTTGATTGTTCACCAAAAAAATGAAATACAATTCCATACGGAATAATAATCGAAAAAAACCAATTATCTATTGGAAAATGAAATGTTTTAAGGGCACTCCATCCCTCCGTTAGAAAGTATCTAATCATGACAGGAAAAACAGCTATATCGCTATCAACTTTCCAAAGAGAGAAGACCCCCCTATACGCAACAAATACTCCATAAATTATTAAAATAATAGGTAATATACTACTTTTTTTTACCTTTTCCATAACTCATTACCTTATTCTTAGAGAGAGCGAGGCTTTTGTAATACATTTTAATCTCTGTGTCTATAAGATACATATTTCTCTTGAAAAAAGATGATCCCCTTTCTAAAAGCAACCAAGAGCGTTCCTCTCTGGAGTATGATACCCAAATGATTTCTCGCGTCATTTCAGTAATAATCCCATGCCACAATGAGGAAAAAAATATTATTAAGTCTTTACACGCCCTAAACAACATCCTTGACAATATTCCCCATATCACATGGAAAGTTCTTTTAATTGATGATGGAAGCTCAGACAAAACTCTTGAAATTGCTACCAGTTTACAAGAACAAGATAATCGACTTAAAATCATTGAGTTCTCCAGAAATTTTGGTAAAGAAGCTGCTATGACCGCCGGCCTTGATGAAGCCACAGGAGACGCTGCTATCATTATTGACGCAGACTTACAGGACGACCCCTCTCTTATCCCTCAAATGGTGAAAAAATGGGAGGAGGGCACGGAGGTCGTTTTAGCAAAACGTTCCGACCGGACGACAGACCATGTCCTCAAACGTTTCACCGCAAGCTTATTCTACCGGACTCATAATGCGCTTTCTCCTTTAAAAATACCAGAAAATGTTGGAGACTTTCGCCTTATAGATCGTTGCGTCATTGATGCGCTAAAACTATTGCCAGAACGCCAACGCTTTATGAAAGGACTTTTTGCCTATGTTGGCTTCAAAACAGAAACTCTCACATATAAAAGGCAAGCTCGAGAAACGGGAGAGAGCAAATTTACTCCGCTTTCCTTATGGAACCTTGCATTAGAAGGCTTCACCAGCTTCTCTACCATTCCACTCCGAATATGGACCTATCTCGGCACTATAGGTGCTATTTTATCTATCATTTATGGTTTTTTTGTTGTTTTCCATAAATTACTTTATGGAAATGGAACACAAGGGTATACATCCATCTTTTTTGCTATTCTCTTCTTTGGAAGCATTCAAATGATAACTGTCGGGATACTCGGAGAATATATTGGTAGAATTTACATGGAAACTAAACAACGCCCTGTATATATCATCCGTAAACGCCACTAGCTCCATACGAGGCGAGCATAAGATAAAAAACCACCATCTTGACGGTACACCTTTAAGAAGTTAGAATAATTCACCCTATTTTAATAAGGATAGCACTTATGTTTTCTTCCCTCCAAAATAATAAAATGCTTATTTATAGATTGTTAACATTTTTTATTATTCTAGCCTTTTTCCTGTATCCTATTATACATACAAACGCCTTTTATTATGACGACTACCCAAGAACAGTTAACCATGAAATTTCCTTCTGGCATACTGGTAGAGCTTTATCTGAATTTATATTCCGCTTCCTTAACTGCTCTAAATTTGCTTTTGATATTGCACCTCTACCGCAAATCCTTGCTATAATAGCTTTGGCCTTCAGCCTGAGTATTTTATCCCTTAAATGGCAAACGAATACGCTTTCAGCCGTTCTGTCTCTTGCCTGTATCCCTTGTTATTCGTTTTTCTTACAAAACTTATCTTACCGTTTTGACAGTCTTACTATGAGCCTCGCTCTGGCTTGCGCGATATTAAGCGTCTCCGTGCCAGACGATAAATGGCACATAAAAACTTATGGTTACAAAATAGTTCTTCTTCTATGTTCGCTAAACTTATATCAGGTATCCATCAACACTGTTTTAGCCCTTGTTGTTTTTTCTTCACTACGAAAGCTCGATGAGCGAAAATCCATATTTCAGTATTTCTCAAAAAATATAATTTGCATTATCTTTTCTATACTTATTTATAAAATTGAAATTTTCTTTATAAAAATAGATATTTACAGTAAAAATCACAGCGCAATTACATTTGACCATCAAAAAATAATGAATAACTTCCTTGCAATATCTCGTCGAGCACTTTCCGAATTTGGCTTGCAAGGGGGAAATCTTGAAATTGCCTTAGGAATAATCTTATTAATAGGTTTATTTAATATGATACGCGTTATATACATGAAAGGTAATTTTACTGAATTTCTTATATCAATTCTTCTTCTAGCCATGCTTTTTTTTACTTTATCCGGAACAATGATTATTCTAAACTACCCAATATATGATGGACGATCATTAATGGCAAATGGTGTTCTATTATGTACGGCTAACTTCTTTCTTATAGGAAGTCATCCTTCTTTCATAAAGAATAAGTGTACAATTCTATTAGCTTCCTATGCTCTCTTTATACAATTTATTTTCGCTTACCAGTGGGGAAATTATTTGCACGATACCTTTTCTCTCAATGAACATATAGCTGAAAACCTAGTAGATGATATATATTCCATCTCTGATGGACATAATACTACCCTCCGTATGCTAACTCGCCATACAGTTGAACAAAAAATGACGTCCCTAGAGCACACAAATTCTAAACTACCAAACCAAGAGATGGTTATCGACACTCCAATACTATCTACAGCAGAAGCAGTTTTACGTCACAGGCGGTCTCTTATTGATCCCCCCCCATTGTATACTATATGGACGACCCCCTTCAATCTATTAAGAAAGAAGGGCCTGCAAGAAAACGCTTCCTTTGTTCCTGAGGATGCAGAGGATAGTAACTATCCACAAAGAGAAGCCTTAAATATACGTGCCTCTTGCTCTTATGATGCGATTATTAAAAGGCGTTTTTATAATCTATATAAACGCGATAACCATATTGTGGTGGACTTTCACCGTGAATGTCCACACCAACCATGAGACAGGGGGCGGAGCTATATCCGCCCCTGCATCTCCTTACTTCCTCAGAAAGGCAACAGTTTCTACACAGGCAGCGGCGGCTTCGCGGCCTTTATTATGCTCATCACTGCGGGAGCGTGTAACGGCTTGGTCCTCTGTATAGGTTGTTAGGATACCAAAAGAGACCGGTACATTCGTCTCCAGCTGCGCTTGCATAATGCCGATGGTCACCCCTAGAGAAATGAACTCAAAATGAGCCGTATCTCCCTTAATGACACAACCAAGGCAGATAACGCCCTCATAAATGCCTTTGCGGGCAAGATGTTGGGCCATAATAGGTAGCTCAAACGCACCGGGAGCCTCGTATATATCAACGCTCTCATCAATGCCACGTTCTTTCAACCACTCTAACGCGCCATTGCGCAACCCACCAGTAACATCAGGATTAAAACGACTTACCAAAAGGGCAAGCTTCGGGGCTGGGGTAAGCTGCAAATTGGCAGGGGCTGTAGCAATATGTTTGCTCATCAAACAATCTCCTATAGAGCGTGACCCATACGGGTCCGTTTTGTCTCAAGATAATGGCGATTAAACGGGTTTGCCGGGATGACGAGGCGTTCTACCCCTTCTACAACCAAGCCAGCCTCTTTTAAGCCGCGCTCTTTCTCCGGGTTATTGGTCAAAAGCCGCAAACGCGTCACCCCTAATGCGGCCAACATTTGGGCGGCCATGTCCCACCGCCGTGCATCCGCAGGGAGGCCAAGGGCTTCATTCGCCGCAATAGTGTCCATCCCTTGCTCCTGCAACTCATAAGCGCGGATTTTGTTCACAAGACCAATACCGCGCCCTTCATGCCCGCGCATATACAGTAAAATACCCGCTTCAGCGATAGAAATGCGCTTGAGGGCTTCTTGCAACTGCTGGCCACAATCGCACCGCAGCGAACCTAACGCATCCCCCGTTACACATTCGGAATGTAAACGCACTAGAGGGGTATGTTGCGTTACATCCCCTTTGACGAGAGCGAGATGCTCCACCCCATCAGCACCACGAAATGCATGAGCGCGCATCCCCTCCCCACCGCACCAAGTCGGTAAATCTGCAACAGCGCAATCAACCGCTTCAGGAGGGAGCTGCTCTACTGAGCCAATCTCTCCAACATCGGCACGACCATGGGCCGCAATCCAACGGCGCATCTCGGCAATGGAGACTAACGGCAAGCCATGGCGGTGCGCGTAAAGCCGTAGCTCTGGCAGGCGCATCATCGTGCCATCCTCAGCCATAATCTCGCAAATCACCCCAGCAGGACGCAGCCCCGCCAAGCGCATGAGGTCCACAGCCCCCTCTGTATGGCCTTCCCGCGCCATCACACCGTCTGGGTTCGCCCGTAAAGGGAACATATGGCCCGGTGAGATAATATCCTCTGGCCCTGCATCTGGGGCAGAAGCAACCTGAATCGTATGGGCACGCTCAGCAGCGGAAATGCCAGTGGTCACACCATGTGCCGCCTCAATCGACACCGTAAAAGCCGTGCCGCGTGGGTCACGATTTTCTGCCACCATTGGGGGGAGGCCCAACCGCTCAATCTGCTCTGCCTCTAAGGAGAGGCAAATCAACCCACAAGCCTGCCGCGCCATAAAGGTAATGGCCTCTGCTGTGGCAAATTGTGCCGGAAGAATCAAATCGCCCTCATTCTCCCGGTCTTCATCATCCACCATCACGACCATGCGGCCTTCCCGCACCGCCTGAATCGCCGCCCTTAATGTAGGGGACATCTCTACAAGCTCTGCGCGTGTCACGGCTGGCTCCCTTTATAAAGTAAGGCTTCCTCTGGGCTATGACGAAGGAGTGTCTCGATATATTTCGCCATCATATCGACCTCCAGATTCACGCGTGCGCCGTTTTTGAGTGTCGAGAGGTCGGTATGAGTCCATGTATGAGGGATAATCATCAGGCCGATTTCGAAGCCCTGTTGCCCATCATGCTGAATCGCCTCGTAAATCTCATTCACTGTCAGGCTAATCCCATTGATGGTGATGGAGCCTTTCTCAATAACATAACGGCGTAACGCCGCTGGCATAAAGATGCGTAAATGATGCGAGTCCCCCGCTGCTTCCTTATGGGTTAGAACCCCCACCCCATCAACATGGCCTTGCACAATATGGCCGGAGAGGCGGGTATGTAAGCTCACCGCACGCTCTAGATTCACACGGGCCCCAGCGGTTAACGCACCAAGAGAGGTACGGGCTAATGTCTCCCCACTTAAATGGAAGTCCGCCACACCCTCTGGCGTAAAATGGGTAACGGTTAAGCACACACCATTGGTTGCGATGCTTTCCCCTTCGGTAAGGTCCGTAAAATGCGTAGCGATGCGCATATCCATCGCTTTATCCCGCAAAGAGACGGACTGCACCTCACCTACATGCTCAATAATGCCAGAAAACATCTTTCATCCCCCATAGATACGCAGCAGTTGGATTGGGCTTATCGCCCCATCCTCCCCGTGCCGTAGCGTCATAGTGTAATGATCTGCTTCACCACCGCCCCGATGATGAATGGTCAGCCAATCATCCCATAAACCAGCGGCCTTCACACTCTCCAACAAAGTAGGGCCAGCCTCTATCAAGGCCCAATTCACCCCCATCTCGCCCAATAGAGCGGGCATGGCTGAAAGGTCGCGGCATTGTTCCACATGAAACCCCTCCGCCTCTCGCGCATAAACCCACGCACGAGGAAGGCGGTTGTGCCTATCCAACACAATCAAAGGCCGAGAAGCGCGCGCTTTATGGTCTGCGACATGCCGCACGGTAAAAGAGGGCGTATCGGCTAAGACTGTCCCCACCCCTGTTACAAGTGCATCACAGGCACGACGGAGCTGATGCGCCAACTGCAACGATGCTGGGGAGGTAAAGGTTTTCTGCCCTTTGGGAGGAATCATACTCCCTTGTTCATCCAACGCTTGCTTCACACTCAACCACGGGCGGCCTTGTGTTACGCGCTGGGTAAATGGCGCATTTAATGCCTGACATTCCCGCGCAAAGGTGGCTAAAGCAGGTTCCTCTGCTACAAACCGCACCTCTTTGGATGCAGGCCCAGCCGCTAAATGAGCCGCCCCACCTGCCGCCATTGGGTTAGGATCGCGTGTGCCAATCCAAATGGTTTGCACAGGGCTTTGCTTTAATGCCTCGCTACAAGGCGGGGTACGCCCATGATGATTACAGGGCTCCAGCGTTACAAGGGCAATGCGGGCTTGCTCCAGCACCCCACGCATACGCGCTTGCTCTAGTGCCATAATCTCTGCATGAGCTTGGCCTGCTGCGGGATGCGCCCCAACCGCGAGGAGCCGCCCCTCACCATCCAGCAGCGCACAACCAACGGATGGATTAGGAGCTGTTGCTCCCATCGTCTGCACGGCTTCCTTAATAGCCTGCTGAAACCCAGCCCGTACCGCCGTTAGGGACGGGGAGGTCTCACCTATCTGCTGTGCCTTATCCGACACAATAGTCATCATCAGTCCCCAATCATCTCAGGGACGTTCGCGGCGACGTCACGCCTTCTCCCCCCGCCATGATGGGCATAACACCATAGCAGAAGCAGAAAAACGCATTCTCTCTCATCCGGACTATCACCGTCGGCCCCGGAATCACACCGAGTCTGCTTGTCTCCTACCCCGAAGGGTAGGACGCTCGCGGGCTGAGGTAGCCTAGGGCCACCAACACCGCCGGTAGGGAATTACACCCTGCCCCGAGAACGTCTGTCTCTATTATCGCCCTCTATATGGAGGGGTTATACCAAAAGAACAAGGGGCCGCCCTAAGAGCGACCCCCTGCTATCAGCCTGATAAGACTAACCTTTATACAAGGGTGTCGATTAGAACCCACCCTTTAAGGAATGTACAAAGTCCTTACCAGCCTGCACGTTGCTATCGTGCATATCCTTCAGACTCTGTTTTTGATCATCCCAGCTCTTCTTCTGAGCATCAACCTGGTCCTTAATCTTCTGCTTCTGCTCAGCAGGAGCATTCTTATACTTATCACGCAGGTCTTTGATCTGCTGCTTACGATCATCAATGTTTTTCTGTAACTCAGCTTTTTTATCGGATGCTAAGTTCTTGTACTTATCACGCAAGTTCTGAAGTTTCTCCTGACGCTGCTTAAGGTCAGACTTCATCGCATCAATGCGCCTTTGCAGCTTAGCACGCTCACGAGCAGGAGCCCCAGCGTATTTGTCTTGAAGGGCTTTGATCTTCCCTTCTTCATTCTGGATAGATTTGGAGACGCTATCCAAGCTGCTCTGAACAGAGAGCGGGTCATTCGGATCATAAGCATGAGCCTGCGGAATGAGAGCGAAAGAAGATGCCAGCAGCATCGTGGAAAAAAGAATACGGTTTTTCATGCTAAACTCCTCATGAATACGCAAAGACGTGTCACTGTCCTTACACCACAGAACGGCCTTTAATAAAGTTACAAAAAGGCCATTCACCAAGGCTTGACATGCCTCTTATAACATCCCATTCGCCAAATTATTCAAGCTACCTACAGCAAGCAATGTAACAGAGCTGGCCCCTTTTATGCTAATCAGCCCTTCCTTCTTAAAGGTGCTGAAGGTCCGGCTAACCGTCTCAATAGTCAGACCTAAATAATCGGCAATATCTGTCCGGGACATAGGCAAAGACAAGGTAACAGGGCCATCCTCATTGCACCATACCTTCCCATAGACACAACAAGGGCGGGCCTGCTCCATAAGGAAGGTCGCAAGTCGCTCCCGTGCTGTTTTACGCCCCAACAGCATAAGACGCGACTGCATCTTAACAAGCTCGCTTGAGGCCTCCTTTTGCAACCGCCCACGCAAACGAGGGAAACGCTCTATTAAGCGATCGATAGAAGAATGGGAGAAACGGCATAACACAGCCTCACCAAGAGCCTCAGCGGTGAACTCATATGTCTCGGAGGACGCAAGGCCCAAAAAATTACCTAAATCTGCAAATCCAATAATCTGCCGGCGACCATCCACCATCAAATTAAAAAGCTTTACTCGCCCGCTCGTGAGGACATAAAAATAACGCGCTGGCGTTCCCTCTTCTATAAAACAACGCCCCGGAGGGATAATAACTCTAGAGGATTCAGCAACTAATGCAGGCAGGTCACTATCATTTATAACATTGCATATACTTACAATCCGACCCGGGCAGTTGCTGCAACGCTCCTTTACAGCCTCCATCAAGTCACGCTCCATAGCCAATCCTTTGCCCGCTGATTTTGGCACTCCGTTACGGCATAGGCGATGCAATCTCAAGATGGAAAAGCAACTCTTCCGATAACAGTTATTGGAAAAAGCTATCTCTATTGAAAATTAAAGCTTTAATAGTTTATTCTTTTAAATCTATTACAGTTATAACTTTCCTCTTGCCATAGCAAAAAAAGCGTTTTAGGAGACAGAGAGGAACGATTAACTTTTATCCATCTTCCGTCTTATCGTCTTAAACCATATTGAGGGTCTTATCCAACCATGAGCCGCACCTTCACCCGGATGGCCGCAGCCGCGCTAGTGACATTTGGAGCCACTTCTTTCGGGGTTGCTAAAGCAGATGCTCCATCTGCTAGAGCTCCTGTAACGACCACCACAACCATGCAAGCGGCTCCGGATGCCTCGATTCATCTTCAGCCGCCGGCAAATGAGCATTGTGGCCTCTTTAAGACATGCGCTAGCACAAAAATCGGCTTTGGGAAGGGCGATTTCGTTGTACGTCTCTCCGCTCTTGGAGTGATTACAAATAATACAGGTTCCCGCGTGCGTCTGGCAGAAGGCTCTCCCGCTGCAACGCTCGCAGGTGGTAATGTGTTCCGTCACAATACATCTGTTACCAATCAGGCTATGCCAGAGCTAACGCTCGAATATTTCCTGACGGATCATTTATCATTAGATCTCATCGCATCTTCCACCCGTCATGAGGCTGCAGCCCATGTAGGTAAGCTCGGCAAGCTGGATGCTGGTAGCTTCTGGATTCTCCCCCCAACGCTGACAGCAGCTTACCATTTCCGCCCACATAAACGCTTTAACCCCTATGCTGGGCTTGGCATCACAGTGGCTATCTTCCACAATATGCACGCCGCTAAAAACCTCAATGGTATTGGCAATGGTGCCGTCTTTGATGCGATGCACATGAAGACCAATGTCGGCCCAAGCTTCAATCTCGGCTTTGATTATCAGCTGGTTGGCAATTGGTTCTTCAACTTCGACATCAAACAAATCCTGCTGCTTAATCAGAGCGTCCATCTCAGCAAGCGCGGCAATCCCATTACAGGTGGGCGCGTCCGTGTTCATGATGACGTAAACCCAACTGTTGTTGGTGCTGGTATCGAATACCGCTTCTAAGGCACTCTATAATAGAGTATCTTCTTAATTAAGACGGGCCGTGGTCATTCTGCGGCCCATCTTATTATGTTTTGTCAGCAACCAATAGCTGACATTAATCTCTCATTTATGATTACTAAATCCCTTTTTAAACCGGCTCTGTCGTGACAAACAGCTCCAGCTATGCGAGAATATTTCTCATATTACCTTAGTCATCAGATGAGCGGAGAACCTTCTGATAATGCGTGTCTCGCGTAACTTTGTAATTATCGGCACTTCCCTGCTTGTCTTTATCATCTTTTTAGGGTTGTGGGCTCTCACGCCTCATCGCGTAATTGAGAGCAGCCCTCCACCAGCCGTTACGCATGATGGCGAATTGTTGCGCATCCGTGCCGGTGGCCCGCTTGATGGCCGCTTAACTGTAGAGCCTATTGGTACAGCTCTTACCCCTCATCAAGTTGCTTTGCCTGCACAAATTATTGCAGCACCGGGCCAAACGATAGATATTCACTCCCCTGTTGTTGGGCGCGTGGCGAGTTTGCATGTCCAGACAGGCCAGCATGTCCAAGCGGGCGATAGCCTTGCGACCCTGTATTCTGGCGATTTAGCCCAAGCTTGGTCAGATTCCCGCAAAGCTCAATCCGCCCTGACCCTAGCGCGCAATGCGTATCGCCGCGCGGTAGGTGTTTTGGCCGCCGGGGGGAACGCTGTCAAAGATATGCAATCCGCCCAGAATGACCTTAAACAAGCTGAAGCCGAAGCCCACCGCGCCCAACAAAGGCTACAAGCCCTTGGGACCAATGGAGATGAAGGTTCCCAGCCTCTTATTGCTCCTTTCTCCGGTGTTGTTACGGCAATTTCCACCGGGGTAGGACAAAATGTCACGGATATGACAGCCGCCCTCATGACCATTTCTAACATTGATACAGTGTGGGTTCAGGCAAGTTTGCCAGAGTCTCTCTTACCCATGCTGGGCACAACCATGACGCTAGAGGCCCCCTTCCCCGGCCAAACCTGTAGCGGCCCCGTCACAGCGCAAGACCCGGCCTTCCGCACCGATACACGGCGGATGAACCTCTATTTACGGTGCAACAATCCCCAAGAGCGGCTCCATCCCGGCCAATTTACCACGGCCACACTAAACATCACCCAAAAGGCCCAACCCTTGCTGCCTAAAACAGCCCTTTTGATGGATAATGACCAAATCTCTGTCTTTATTGAGGTCGCACCAAAAACATATCGCAGGCGTTATGTTACCATCAGCTATGAAGAAGGTGATTCTGTCCGTATTCTCTCCGGCCTGACTACGGGTGAACGCGTCATCACCCACGGGGCTGTTCTGCTCAATGATTATTAAGGGCCGCTGAGCAGTATGTTTATCGAAAAATTCATCTCATGGTGCTTTTACCATAGTAAGGCGATAGCCTTCCTCACCTTTGCCATGTTCGCAACAGGGATGATCGCGTGGAAGCAACTCCCCGTGGAAGCTTATCCCGACCTCGGTCCTGCAAGCGTGCTTGTCACCACCCAAGTAAATGGCCTTGCTGCTGAGGAAATGGAACATCAAGTCACCACCCCGGTAGAGCGCGAGCTGGCCGCCGTCCCCGGTGTGGTGGAGAGTCGTTCTAGCACCACCTTCGGCCTCTCGCTCATCACGCTTATTTTTGATGATAACGCCGATATTTACCGCGCACGTCAATTAGTCCAAAGCCAACTAGATGGCCTACAGCTCACCGGTGGGGCGCAACCCTCTCTCGGCCCTATCTCCGGCCCTAGTGGGGAGATTTACCGCTACACGGTGGAATCGGACGATCGCGACCTCATGACCATTTCGGACGTACAACGCTGGGAGATTATCCCTGCCTTACAGCGCGTCCCCGGCGTAGTGAATATTGATAATTTCGGCGGCTTTACGCGGGAATATCAGCTCATTTTAGACCCGCATGCCCTTATTCGTTACGGCATTAGCATCAGCGATGTGATGAACGCCATCCGTAATAGCAATGTCAATGCTGGGGGTGGGCGTGTAACCCGTGGGGAGCAATCTTACATCATCCGTGGTGTGGGGCAGATTCACTCCCTTGATGATATGCGCAATACCGTCATCGGCCATCATGATGGTGTGCCAGTCCTTCTCTCCGAGCTTGGTCATATCGAGTTTGGCCATCAAGTGCGTGAAGGGATGTTGGGCAAAAACGGTAACCCCGATACGATTGAAGGGGTCGTGACCATGCTCCGCGGGGCCAATCCCTCCCAAGTGTTGGATGACCTCCATGCAGAGGTTGATAAGCTCCAAAAACAACTCGCCCCACGGCATATCCGCATTGTTCCTTATCTCGACCGCGATAATCTCGTTAAGTCCACAACCGATAAAGTCAGCGAGACCATTTTAGAGGGGATCGGCCTTGTATTGGTCATCTTGACCTTCTTCCTTGGTTCTCCGCGTAGTGCGGCTATCACAGCGGTAACCATTCCCTTTGCGCTCGCTTTCGCCTTCATCCTTATGCGTGCATGTGGGATGGCCGCTAACCTGTTCTCCCTTGGCGCGGTGGATTTCGGCGTGATTGTTGATGGCGCGATTGTTGTCACAGAGGTCATCCTCCGCCATCGTGAAGATTATCATACAAGGCCGCTCGACCCTTCCGATATTTTGGACATTACCCGCCGAGCGGGACGCGCTATTTTTGCCTCCACGCTCATCATTGTTGTAGCTTATAGCCCTCTCTTTGCCTTTGTTGGGAGTGAGGCCAAAATCTTCCGCCCTATGGCATGGACTGTTAGCTTCGCCCTCCTTGGGGCCTTGCTTTGTGCCCTCTCACTCACCCCGACAATGTCCTTTCTTGCCCTGCGGAAGCCACGGCCCATCTGGCATAATAAGCCACTCGCATGGCTGCATAAAAAATATGATAGATTGCTAGGGTACTTCCTCCATCACCCGACCATTCCTTTCATCAGTGCAGGCGTGGCCTTGGTCGCCGTTATCGCCCTTGGTATCACTACAGGGCGGGAGTTCCTCCCCGACCTGGATGAAGGCGCGCTCTGGCTGCAAATACAAATGCCTACCGGTATCTCACTAGAACAAGGGCAAGAAAAAGCCTCCGAGGTACGCCGTGCTGTGCGTGAGTTCCCAGAGACATCCTATGCCATTACTCAACTTGGCCGCTCTGATGATGGGACAGACCCGTGGACACCGTCTCATATTGAGATGCCTGTTGGTCTAACCCCTTATAATCAGTGGGCAAATGGAGAGACGAAGGCACAATTCATCACCAAATTACGGGCACGGCTAAACAAAATCCCCGGTATTTCCTTCTCTATCAGTCAACCGATTGAAGATAATCTGAGCGACCAGCTCGGCGGGGCGCATAGTCCGCTTGTGATGCGCATCTATGGTGATGACCTCACCGGTTTACGCGTTCTTGGTCAGCAGATTGTCAATATCTTATGGCAAGTACAGGGCACAGTGCAGGCGGATATCTTCCAAGAGCCTAAAATCCCTCAAATAGAAATCACGCCAGACCGCCTCAAAGCCGCCCGTTATGGCATTAGCATTAATGATATCAGCGACCTCATTAATAGTGCCATTGGTGATGAACCCCTCACCAGCGTGATTGAAGGTGACCGTTTTTATAACGCAACGCTGCGTGTTGATAATGCCCAACGCTCTAACCTTCAGCTCCTAGGGCAATTACCCTTGATCACGAGTGATGGCAGTGCCGTCCCCTTAGCGGATGTCGCGCGTATTCGCCTCCAAATGGGGGAGAGCAGCATCGCTCATGAAATGGGCCAACGGCAAATTACCCTCCAAGTGGATAATGGCAGCCGCCCCATGTCCCAATATCTCGCGGATGCCCAAAAACTCATCGACCAGAATGTCCATTACGACCCTCAAAAGTTCCGTATCGAATGGGCAGGGACATTCCAACAGGCCCAACGCGCGCAAGTCCGCCTCGTTGCCGCATTGGGGGTTATGTTCGCTGTAATGTTGGGCTTGCTTTATGCGGAGTTCCAAAAGCTACGCCATGCAGTGCTCATCCTCGGCATTGTTCCATTAGCTGCGCTTGGTGGGCTAATCGCGCTGCATGCCCGTGCGGAAACTCTTAATATTGCAACCGCTGTGGGCTTTATTGCTCTCTTTGGTGTGGCCATTCAAAATGGGATCATTATGGTCTCCAACATCAATCGTCATATTAAAGAAGGAATGGGCCTGCGTGATGCCACCCAGCTTGGAGCTGCGGAGCGTTTCCGTCCCGTTTTGATGACCGCTACAGTGGCTAGTGTCGGCATGCTCCCTGCGGCTATGGCTACCGGGGTAGGAACAGACGTACAACGCGGCCTCGCCACGGTTGTTGTTGGCGGGCTTGGTATTGCAACCTTGCTCACCCTTTTCATTCTACCTGTCTGCTTCTGCCGATTGGAGGAGCAGGTCAAACGTCGTGCCCTACGCAATGGGGAGGATGGTTAAATGACCACGCCTTTGCATCAATCTCAACGCCCTCATAAAGGCCAGCGCAATCCTCTTTTACGGGCTTGTAGTACCCTCGCTTTACTCGCCGTAGGGCTGGGCGGGTGCATTGTAGGGCCATCCCCTAAAGACATCCCCCCTCTGCCAGACAAAACCGATTATACAAAAAAGCCAATTACCCAAACGGCAGGCGGAAATAATGCGGCAAAAGATAGCCTCCTGCGGCGGCAGCATTTTACGGCTGGGGCTGATGTTGCAGGTAAATGGTGGGAAGCGTTCCAAAACCCACAACTCAACCAGCTTATTGAGCAAGCTCTTGCTAACAGCCCAACGCTTAAAGCCCAACAGGCGGGCCTAAAGGCTGCATGGGAGCAACGGCGTGTGGAAGGGGCTTCGCTTTATCCGAGTGTGTCCGCGCAGTTCCTCCCCACGCGTAACAAGACTTCCAAAGCCCTCTCCCCTGTGCCAAACAATAATGAGTGGCTCTATAACTTACATACGGCTCAGCTCAATATCGGCTATGTCCCTGACCTCTGGGGGGGATCGCGACTGGCCATCCGTAATGCTAAGGCACAGGCGGATATTCAGCGTTTTCAACTAGAAGCCACAACGCTGACCTTAATCTCTAATCTCGTCAATACCGCCATTACTGAGGCTGGCTTACGCGCTCAAATCCGCGCCAAAGAGATGTTGATCGCCCAGCAAACGGCCATGCTCACCATTAATGGCAATCAAGTTGGCCTTGGCGACCAATCCCGACAGAGCCATCTTTTGCTGCGGGATTCTCTTGCCCAACTTCAAGCGGATTTACCACCGCTGCAAACTCAACTCGCTCAAACACGGGACCAGCTTGCCACCTTGGCGGGCCTCACCCCCAATGCGGACCTTCCTACATTTGAGCTAAAAGATTTCACCCTGCCGGAGGAGCTACCGCTCTCCTTACCCGCGCAGCTGATTCTTCAACGCCCTGATGTAGCCGCAGCGCAAGCGCAAATCCGCTCTGCCGGGGCGCAGCTGGGCATTGCTATTGCAAACCGCCTGCCCAATGTGCAGCTTAGTGCGCTACCGGGTGAGGCTGTTAATAGCATGAGCCAATTATTCAAACCCGGTATGGGCAACTGGATGTTGGCCGCTACCGTCACTCAGCCTATCTTCCAAGGGGGGTCACTCCTCCATGCACAGCGCGAAGCCAAAGCAAACTACACACAAGCCAAAGAGTATTATCAAGCCGCTATTCTCTCCGCTGTGGGAGATGTTGCTGATAGTTTGCACGCGGTGGACCTCGACAGCAAAACCCTCATGGCTGATCAATCCGGTTTAGAGGCTGCAACGCAAGCCCTACGCATTGCAGAAGCCCAGCACAGATTAGGCGATAACAGCAAAATTGACCTTGCCCAAGCACGGATGGAAGTCGCCCAAGATGAACTCTCCGTAGCGCAAGATAAGGTGACGCGCCTTTCTGACACGGTCGGGCTTTTCCAATCCCTCGGCGGGGGATGGTGGAACCGCAATGACCTTGGCGTCAGCCGCAAAGAGGCCCATCACCTCTCCACAACATTGGTGCCTTGGTAAACACCTCACATCTCTACCCCCCTATCGCCCTTTGGAACGGGCCTAGGGGGACTAGATAAACGGCCCTCGCACTTACGCAGAGAGCATCTCCAGCACCCAGTTCTCCTCACTCGGGGTTGCTTTTAGGGGGACGGCATTAGGCAAACGGACGTTAATTTCCAACCCCATCGCTGCCCGCAACCCACGAAAGAGAGCCCCATGCGCTACAATCAAGGGTGCGCCAGTGCCACGATCATGCGCGCGATTAAGGGCGGCTATACCGCGTGCCTTGAGCGTTACAAACCGTTCCCCTTGCTCAGGGACGAATGTGCCATTGATCCATGTATTGTACCAATCGCCCATCGGCTTGCCTTCCTGCACACCAAAGCTCACCTCTTGCAAATCAGCATCATCACTTAATGGGAGGGTAATCCCTGTTCGCTGAGCAATCGCCTCGCGCACATGCTCGGCTGTGACAAAAGCGCGCTTTAACGGGGAGGAGACAATATGGGTAAAAGGCCGCTCCCCTTTCTCAAAAAGGTCAGCAAGTTGATGGCCCGCACGCCGAGCTTGCTCTAAGCCAGTCTCATTTAAGGGAATATCTGTCCGCCCTTGGGAGAGGTGGCGAGCATTCCACTCCGTCTCCCCATGCCGAAGAAACCAGAACGGCTTTGTACAAAGCTGTGTCATTACTTAACCCCTCTCCCGCAGCAATCTTAATCAAACAAGGTGGAAACAGAACTCTCATCCGCCACGGCCCGCACAGCCCGCCCTAAAAGATTCGCTGTTGAAATCTGACGGATGTTAGGCGTTGCCTTCAATATCTCTGTGGCGGGGATGCTATCGGTTAATGTCAGCATAGAGAGCGGACTCTTTTGCACACGCTCACAGGCATTGCTTGTGAGCACCCCATGGGTCACATAGGCTTCTACCCCCGCGGCCCCATATTTCATCAACGCCTCAGCCGCATTGCAGAGTGAGCCGCCGCTATCAATAATATCATCGACCAACACGCAAAAACGTCCAGACACATCCCCGATGACATTCATCACCTCAGAGACGCCAGCCCGCTCGCGGCGTTTATCAATAATGGCAAGGTCAACATTCAAACGGCGTGCTAACTGCCGTGCCCGCACCACGCCTCCAACAT
This sequence comes from Bombella sp. ESL0378, assembly GCF_009725845.1. Lineage (NCBI taxonomy): Bacteria > Pseudomonadati > Pseudomonadota > Alphaproteobacteria > Acetobacterales > Acetobacteraceae > Bombella > Bombella sp. ESL0378. Next base: position 114,879 of record NZ_WNIF01000010.1, read on the forward strand.
CGGGAGAGACAACGATGAGGTTATCCATATTAGGATGACGACTTAACAAATCCCGCACAAAAAGCGGGGCTGCATATAGATTATCCGTTGGAATATCGAAAAAGCCCTGAATCTGCATCGCATGCAAATCCATCGTTAAAATACGATTAGCCCCGGCTTCTGTCAGCAAATTAGCCACTAACTTAGCACTAATTGGCGTACGCGGGCCAGACTTACGATCCTGCCGGGCATAGCCGAAATACGGCATCACCGCCGTAACACGCCGTGCCGAGCCGCGCCGTAGCGCATCCAACACGACGAGCAGCTCCATCAGATGATCGTTCGTTGGGGTGCATGTGCTTTGGAGGACAAACATATCCTCCCCACGCACATTCTCCTGAATCTCGACAAACACTTCCCCGTCAGCAAAGCGGCGGATAGAGGTCTTGCACAAGGGGATTTCAAGCTCATCAGCCACGGCTTGAGCCAAGGGCATGTTACTGTTGCAGGCGACGATCTTCATGATAGATACTTTTCATAGGAAAGCAGAAGGAACGGGACAGCCCCTTTTATCAGCTTGCCTAGTCAATGTCATGAGCTTACGGCGTAGGGCAGCCACCTGCACGGCCCTTCATTGGTGTGATGGCAACATGGCTGCCCCATAAAGCCTCATCCCCCCTCACAACAGGCACAGCGCATCACATTAATATCATGCCCTCATGTCATTCCGTAAGGAGATAGATACGCTACCGTAACCCTTCTGCTACTTCTTTGCCTCCCCCGCGATGAACCGCTTCATCCCGTCTTTCTCTTTAGAGGCATCCCCTCCTACATCAGATTGCGCCGGGGGGGCTTTACGCTCCCGGCCGGAATAATTGGTGATAATCGTCCGCACCGCTCCTGCGGCTTCTTGCGCGGCGGCCTCGGCAACATCTGCCCATGATTTATCCAAAGAATGTGCTGGCACGTCATGAATCTGCGTTGCCGCACCGGCCTCTTGTCCATCAGGCGTAAGGACATGCCAAATAATCGTCACTTGCTGTTGCGGCCCCGCACTGGGAGGGCCTGCATCAGGCGAATCCTTTAGGCTAACGGTTGTTTTAACAATATAATCCGCCCCCTCATGCTTTGTTTGCACTTTATTATGTGCATCAGGCAACATGGTATAAAAGGCTTGGCCAAGCACCGTATTGCCATCCCCCGGCGCACCTTGGACGCCATCAAAGCAAATACGTGCAGGGCGATTCATCAAGCTCTGCGGGTTATCCATCATCATCCGTGTTTGGATTTCCGTTAGTTGATGAGCAATTTCTGGGGCCATTTGGAGGGCCACTGTATTTAATGCATCAGGGTCCGCACCGCGCCAGCCCGCTTCATCAATAACCGCGCCATAGCCTCTAGCCCTTACTTTGCCATCTGGCCCAACAATCGCATAACGAGGGCGAATACCGCCATTATCGGCCTTCACAGCACCGAGGCGCACCCACCAATCCCCCGGTTGCGGCATTTTTGCTACGGCTGGGATGGACTGCCCAACAAGCGCAATAACCATATCCCGCGCCCACATCGCCGTTGCAGCCCGCCATGGCGCATTCCCTGGCACAGGGACAGGCACCGCCAAACGAGCAGGCGGCAAGTTCGCTTGCACAAGACGTTGCGCTTGGCCACCGGGATTATGCTCAAAAGGCTTATAAACACTCAAACAACCGCCTAACCCTAGGAGAGGCACACATAACCCAGACATAAACAGCGCACGACAAAAGCGCATGGATAACCCACTTTCCCTACAATTTTTGGACAAACCCCACGTCCCCCAATGAGAGATGCGGCTGCAACTTAACGCCCTTTTTCCCCCCTGACTACAGGCGAAAGAGGGAGATTCTAATGGCGGATGAGGATGTAATTAATCGTCACATCTAGGTCGAAATGATCGCCCTGCATATCAGGCGGGACAGGCGGTAACTGCGCCCCTTGGAACATCCCAGCCGTTGCCGCATCAAGCGAATAAGAATTAGACGAATCCGTCAAACGCACACGAATAACCTTCCCACTTCGATCAATCACAACATGGACAGAAGATGGCCCTTCCTCCCCATTCTGCGCAGCTTCATCAGGGTAGAACATATGGTTGCGAATCCAGCGATCCACCTCACTCCCATAATCAGAGCTAACCCCTTTAACGCTGCTGCGCGTCTTGTAAGGGGCGTTGATCTCGCCATTCATGCTGAGCGGGCCAAGGGAGAAATCAACCGGTCCCCCCGTGCCCCCACGGCGGCCCCGCCTACGAGGCTGCGGTGTTGGCTCGCCATCAAAAGAGAGATTCATAGGCCGGGCAAAGGGGTTGGCGTCACTCTGCCGGGTCACAGGATGATGGCTTGGCGTGGCCCGATTATGACGTGGCAAACGCGGAGCCGCTTTGGAGAGCGGATGCTGTGCCGATTCTGCATTCGTCAGCTCCCCCGTAGGCGATGTCGTCAACGATGGAGAGGAGGGCGCATGTGGCACAGGCTCCATCGGTGCGGGGGTGGCTTCTTCCTGACTACTGGGCGGGGGCGCACTGGCCGCCCCACCAACCTCATGCGTTGGCGGGCCTTGCATACTATGTTTAACAGGTGGGGCATCAAACACCATTTCCACCTGTGGTTGCTCCGCTCCGTTCATCGTCCCATGCTTGCCAGCATCCGTCATGGTGACTAGCCAAAAGATAAGCCCATGAACACTAGCCGCCAAAAGCAACGGGCCAATGAGAGGGGGGTCCACCAGCACTTGCGTGCGCCGCATAGGCGTGCGCGCCTCTGTCCGCAATCCCATAGCAGAAGCAGCATAATCACTCAGCCGCTCCCGGCGCGTCTGCAAAGAGGCATCCGGCATCGTCACAGGGCTAAAACCCGTTGGCAGCAAGAGGGACAGAAAGCGGCTATCATCATAACCTTTCCCTTGTGCCTCAGAACAACCCATATTGTCATCACCGGAAACACCCTCTAGCCCTACTTTTCTGTAACCTTTAGTAAAAGCAGTCTATGTCTCCTCCCACTCTGCCCGCCTGTTTTGAGCAAGATCGTGCCCTTGCTGCCTTCATCGCACAGATTGGCCCCTGCCGCCTTGCTGAACAAACACGCCCCGACCCACAAACGCAGGACCCTTACGCCTCGCTCATCAAAGCCGTAACGGGCCAGCAGCTTCATAATACCGCAGCACGCACCATCTTTGGCCGCCTCTGCACCCTCGGTCCGCAGCGTGATAAAAACGGCCCACCACCCACGCCAGAGATTTTGCTTACTTTAGATGACGCAACCCTCCGCCAATGTGGCCTCTCTGGTGCTAAAATTGCGAGCCTCCGCGCGATTGCCCAAGGACGGTTAGACGGGATTGTCCCAAGCCTTACCGAGGCTCATAAAATGGATGATGAAACACTCATCACCCAATTAACCACCCTGCGCGGTGTGGGCCGCTGGACAGCGGAAATGATGTTGATGTTCCATCTCCGCCGGCCTGATATTCTGCCAGCGGGGGATTTAGGCGTGCAAGAAGGCTGGCGGCGATTACAAAGGCAGCCTAAACGCCTCACCTCAAAGGCATTAAAAGCAGCCACGATAGCCTTTAGCCCTCATCGCTCCACTTTAGCGTGGTATTGCTGGCAAGCTAAGGAAAGGCTCCCTCCTTCACCATCAGCCACCATCAGCTAACAGCGAATCCCCGCCTCAATAGCAAAAAACCTTGACGTCCTCCCCCCTTGCTCGCACATAATGCGCCGCCATTGCTGGGCTTTTAAAAAAGCCTGCATTTTGTTGACCTCCTTCCTGCAAGGGATATTCATGCCTAAAGAAGATTTGATCGAGTTTACCGGTACAGTGACAGAGCTCCTACCCAATGCCATGTTCCGCGTCACGCTGGATAACGAGCATACCATCCTCGCCCATACGAGCGGCAAAATGCGCAAGAATCGCATCCGTGTTTTGGCCGGGGACCGCGTTAATGTTGAGATGACCCCGTACGACCTCAGCAAAGGCCGCATCACCTTCCGCTTTAAATAAGCGTTTTCATGGCTGCGTCATCTCGGCCTGCCCTTGTGCTGGCCTCCGCCTCCCCGCGCCGTATCGCTCTCCTCCGCCAAATCGGGGTAGAGCCAGATGCCATCTGCCCAGCCAATCTGGATGAGACCCCCCATAAGGGCGAGCTCCCCCGCCCCTATGCGCTCAGGCTTGCCCGCGCAAAAGCCGCTCATCACGCCCATCAATATGGAAAACCAGCCCTTATCATTGGGGCTGATACGGTTGTGGCCGCTGGGCGGCGCATCCTCCCCAAAGCCGAGGATGAAGAGACAGCCCGCCGCTGCCTCACTCTCCTTTCTGGCCGCCGTCATAAAGTCTTTACCGCCATCGTCTGCCAGCCCACGCCAGAATGGCCAGAAGGCCATTATTGCGAACGCGTGGTCGAGAGCTCTGTGACCTTCAACCGCCTCACCCCTCAGCAGATCGAAGCCCTCATTCACGGGGGTGATTGGCAAGGCAAAGCGGGGGGATATGCCCTCCAAGGGCAAGCGGCGGCTTTTATTCGACAAGTTGGCGGTAGCCCCTCTGGCGTCATTGGCCTTCCTTTATTTGAGATGGTGCAACTCCTGCGGGGCCAGCCCCTCCCTGCGGGGCAAAAATGGGTGGATTAATCCCGTTATGGAACTCCGCCTAGCAAGCTCCCCCGGGGAAATCCGAATCGCCCTCCTTAAAGACGACATTCTCCAGGATGCTGCTCTTTGGCGGCCCGGCGCGCCAGATGGCTGGGGGGATGTGCATCTTGTCCGTATTACCGCCCATGCACCTGCCCTTGACGGTGCTTTTGTTGAACTCGCCGGGGAGGCTGGGCCTGCTACTACGCAAACAGGCTTTATAAAGGGACGTAAACTTCCCCCAGAAGGGAGCCTCCTCTGCGGGCAGATTACGCGCGCCGCCCAAAATGGGAAAGGCCTCCGCCTTAAAGCCATCCCTTTGCCCGCTCATATAACACCGGGTCCAACACCGCGCCTTTTAAAACGCGGCCCCACCCCTTTAGAGGATATTCTCCAACATACCCCGGCGGACTGCCCTATTTTAGTCGATAATGCCGCCTTGGCCGCACGCCTGCCTGCCACTCTGCACCCGCGTTTAGAGCGTGTTCGCCGTAGTTTTGATGATGTGTTAGAGGCCGATTGGGCCGCTTTATACGCTCCCACGGCCCTTCTTGGCCCCCTCATCGCACATATCACCCCCACCCCTGCCCTCACAGCGATCGATTTAGACGCCCAACAACAGCCCGATTTTGCAGCGAATCTAGCCTGCTTCCCCGCCCTACTCCGGGAGATTAAACTGCGTAACCTCTCTGGCCCGATTCTCATCGACCCCGCCGGTGTACGCAGTGCCAAACGCCCCGCCTTAGTGCCTTTCCTCCGCAAAGCGGCCACGCAGGAGCATGACCCACTCTCCCCGCGCATTACCGGCATAACCCCCAGCGGCTTACTAGAGATCACCCGCCCCCGCCGCCGTGCCCCATTGCATGAGCTCCACCACTCCCCGCACGGGCAAGGCCTTGCCATCCTCCAACGCATCCTGACAGAGGGTCTTAAAGGCGAGCAGCTTTTTGCCCCACCAGCCATTATCCATGCGCTAAAAGCCGACCCCATCGCTTTGGATGACCTCTTCCATGCTACTGGCCAACGCCTTACACTCCATAGCCGTCCTCTCCCTCCATCATCATGCTGGAGCCTTTCATGAGCTGCCCTATCTGCCATAAACCAACCCAAACCCGCTTCCGCCCCTTTTGCTCCCAGCGTTGTGCTGATGTCGATTTAGGACGCTGGTTTAAAGGCGCGTATCGTACCCCTTCCTTCCGCCAAGATAATGACCCTGCCGACCTCACCGAGGCAGAAGTCGCAGCCATACGCCTCGCCCAAGAGCCTTCCCCTCAATAAGCCCTGCGGCTTGGCCTCATGCTCATCACACTTTCTTCACCAAAGAGGGTTGATCCCCCCTCATCCATAGGGTAAACCCCTTCCCATAGCCGAGCGGGATTCCTGCTCGGCCCGGTGCCCAAGTAGCTCAGTTGGTAGAGCATGCGACTGAAAATCGCAGTGTCGGTGGTTCGATCCCGCCCTTGGGCACCATTTAATTCCCCTTAAAAATCTTGTTCTAGTGCTTTATGTGCCGCAGGATGGGCATAACAGACATGCTGGGCTTTCTCTTTCCCCTGTCCTCATGCTGCGCTTACCTATCTCCATCAAAGCGTGTCTATGAGGATTCGCCTCTCCACGCTTTAGGAGACGCCCCTTATGACAACGCCTTCAGCCCCCACTATTACCCTTAATGGCACCTCCCTCCCTGCTCTAGGGATGGGCACATGGCGCATGGGCGACAACCCTGCCCACCGAGCAGATGAGATTCGCAGCTTGCAAATGGGGTTAGAGGCAGGCCTAAACATTATTGATACCGCAGAAATGTACGGCCAAGGCCGTGCGGAAGCTGTTATTGGCGAGGCTATAAATGGGCGGCGTGATAAGGCCTTCCTCATCAGCAAAGTTCTCCCCAGCCACGCCTCTTACAAAGGTACGCAAGAAGCGTGCGAACGCTCCCTACGCCATCTGAATACCGATTATTTGGACCTCTATCTCCTCCATTGGCCCAGTGCCATCCCTTTTGAGGAAACACATCGCGCTTTCGAGACCCTTAAAAAACGCGGTCTCATTGGGGGATGGGGTGTCTCAAACTTCGATACGGAGGATATAAAGCCCCTCCTTGCTCATAAGTTCCGCCCCGCAGTTAATCAGATTCTCTATAGTCTCGACTATCGAGGGACGGAATATGACCTCCTCCCCCATAATGAGACAGCGCATATCGTCTCAATGGCTTATAGCCCTATCGGGCAGGGGGGAGCCTTGTTAAAACACCCGCTCCTCCATGAGATTGCCCAACGACATGAGACCACGCACGGCCCCGCTACCCCCGCGCAAATTGCCCTTGCATGGGTGTTACGCCGCCAAAATATGATCGCCATCCCCAAAGCAGGCACACCACATCACCAAGCCCTTAACCTCGCTGCGCAGGAGATTATCCTCACCCACGCAGATTTACAGGCTCTTGATGCCGCTTTCCCCCCACCACACCGCAAGATACCGCTCGCTGTTATTTAAGTCTTTAATTTTGCTCCAATCGGCTGACCGTTTGGCGTAATGGGTAAAGCTCTAGCTTGTGAATCACCGCTGCGGCGTTAGTGACCTGCACACTGAGTGTCTCAAGTGGGTTAGCGGGATAGATGAGGGCTGTGCCAACGGACATGCCCTCATTCGCAAAGACTTCTAGCGTGCTAGCATCCAACACAATCCGCAGCTTAAACCGCCGACTACCGGGCACGAGTGCAGAGGAGAACGTCCCGGTAAAGAAGGGATGGCTAAAGCCATGTAGATTACTTCTATCAAGCCATAATTGGCAGGAGAAGCCATCAAACCCAATGCTTAAACTCTCCCCTTGCCGGTTAGAGAACACCACAACAAAACGCCCTGCGCGCCCTTGCTCACCATCGGGCAGATTGCTGTTATGACGTTCCTCCAACGCTGCATCTAAAACCAACTCTATCGCCTCCCCAGCAGGGATGGCCACTTGCCGACTGCTCTGCGCCTCTAGCCGTGAGAGCGGGAAAGGGATCGCCGCCTTACGCAAGGCTTCCAACTTATACGGGTTTTGGGCGATACGCAGCCACCCAGCCGTATCCCGCCGTAACACCACTTTCCGCGGCAGGGTCATAATACCGCGCCAGCTTTTATTGGGCAGTTCCTCGCAATACTGCCAATTATCTAGCCAAGCGATATAGACAGTTTGCTTCCCCGGCATGTTCTCATAGGTCTGAAGCGCGTAACTATCTTTGCCGAAATCCGTAAGGTCCACAATCGTATCATCTGGGATGAAACGCTCGCCATCAAACTGCCCGACAAAATATTGTGTTATGCTCCCCCCTTGTGGCCCACCGGGGTTGATAGACACAAACAACACCCAGCGTTTCTCACCGGGGGCTTCACCCTCAACCTCGACCTCTGCCAGGGCCGGACATTCATAGTCCACCCCGGTAATGCCGGAAGGACCAAAGTCGCTCAAATGCATCCAATGTTTTAGGTCAAAGGAACCATAAAAGGAGACCTTATGCTCGCGGGAGCGGACCACGACCATAACCCATTTTTCAGTCGGACCGTGCCAAAACACTTTCGGGTCGCGGAAGGAATTATGCCCAATATCCAGCACGGGATTGCCTTCATAATCCTTCAAGGTCTGCCCGCCATCAGGGCTCCATGCGAGATATTGCGTCTGTCTTTGTGGCGTTGCCCGCGTGTAAATTGCCACTAATCCACCAGCCATAGGCGGCAAAGCCGGTGCCATAGGGACAGGAACATCCTTCCCTGCCACAGGATCATCCCTTAGGGCGGCTAAATACTCAGACTTTTGATGCCCCTGCAGAGGCCCTACAGCGAGGCGATCAATCTCTCGTTGGTCTTGCTCTCCCTTGCCCTCCAGAAGACGCGCGGCTTTTTGTGCGGCTGTCTCGACAGAGCCGGGCTGTGGTTTATCCTGCGTTCGTGCAGGAAAAAGGCCAGAGCGATTATCCCTATCTAAAATCGCACACCCGCTATAAGCCTCCCCGGCTTCTGTCTCATGAATCGCAATCGGAAGGTCCTGCCATGTATAGAGGTCCGTACTCACAGCATGACCCCAATGCACATGCCCAGCATAAGGCCCAAAGGGGTTATGCTGATAATAGAGATGGTAATATCGCCCATCAAAAATCAGCCCATTAGGGTCATTCATAAAACCCTTTGGAGGGGAGAAATGGATCTTAGGCCGATATTGTTGGTCCGCCACCGTCTCATGCACATGCTGAGGGACAGGTGCCGTTGCATTACCCGGCTCCGCATGGGCGTTATTAGGCTGATCCGGTGCAGCGTTAGACCCGCCCCCCTCTGCTGCGCGCACTTTACCGCCCATAAAAGCCCCTGCTGCCAGAAATGATCCTAAAACCATACGTCGATTAACGGTCATTCTTTGACCTCTCCCTCGCTTTATTAGGGCATGACCCATCTTTAAGCTCGAAGGGAAAATGCCCTTTTAAGGCCCCTTCTTGCAAGTTGTTTACGCATCCCTGTGGATGAATCTTTAGACAGATGGTCTCCCCTTTTTGCTCTACACATTGGCAGCGCGGCTAATCTGCTCTACCGTCTTTCTCACCGCAATTCGCCTCGTTGCTTTGCAGGAGCCAGCCTTATGAGACGTCCCGACCCTTTTTTAATGAGCCTCATCGCCGCTGTCCTGTTAGCCTCCTTTCTCCCCTGCCCTCCCACATGGCAACCTTGGCTCTCCCGCTTAACATCACTGCTTGTTATTTTGATGTTCTTCTTCCAGGGAGCAAAGCTGCAACGCTCTGCTTTAGTTGAGAGTATCCGTAATTGGAGGTTACAAGGCAGCACGCTCCTCGTGAGCTTTGCGCTGTTCCCCCTCCTTGGTGTGGGGCTTTATGCGCTCTGCCATCTACTCTCCCCCACGGGATTTTTAGGCCCTGACCTCTGGATAGGGGTCCTCTTTTTATGCTGCTTACCTTCGACTGTACAATCCTCCATTGCCCTTACCTCTATTGCGCGCGGTAATGTCCCTGCCGCTATTTGTGCTGCGACTGTCTCCAATATCTTGGGGATTCTTTTCACACCGTTATTAACGAGCCTCCTCCTCCATCGCAGCCATGGCGGCTCTGGCATGCAGACTGTCCTTAATGTCGCCCAAGAGCTTCTTCTGCCCTTTATTGCAGGGCAGATTCTACAACCATGGGTTGGTCCCATCGTACGCCACCATAAGATTCTTCTCTCTTTTTCAGATAGAGGCTCCATCATCGTGATGGTCTATGCGGCGTTTAGTGTTGCCGTGCTGCAAGGCTTGTGGCATCGCGTCCCGCTCCTCACCTTATTGGGGGTTGGGCTGGTCGATACACTCCTCCTCGCCCTTACCCTTACCCTTACCTTCCTCTTAGGCCACGGTATGAAGCAATCCATTGAGGATAATATCGCCCTGCAATTTTGCGGGTCTAAAAAATCGCTCGCCTCAGGGGTGCCGATGGCGAATGTTATTTTCCCTAGCGGGGCAGGTATTGTTGTCCTGCCTTTGATGATTTTTCATCAAATACAATTATTTGTCTGTACTGTTCTCGCCCGCCATTACGCTAACCGCCCCCAATAGAGGTCACAGTGCCGCGCTCTTTTGCTAAATCCTCCCCCATTGCTGCTCTTTATATAGAACGTCTCCATGAGCATCTCAGCCTGACATCTATTGTACGGGAATACTTGCTCGAATTACTAAGCCGCCCCGCTGCCCCACCGACCTTGCAACATTGGATCACCACCATTTTGGAGCAAAATAAGGAGCAAGAACGGCAAATCAGCCATCGCCTCCGCCAACATGGGGAGAAACCACGCAACGAGTCCGATACATTATCGGGTCTGCTTGATACGGTGGTGACCTGCTTCCCCACAGGGGAACAGGCAACGCATCTATTAGGGGTCATGCTTGATATTGCAGGCTATCTCGCCCGCCTAAGAACATCCCTCGCCCTGCTCTTACTCTTAGCTGAGAGCTCTCCTTGGCCGAGGATGCGGCCATCCTCACACAACTCCGCCATAACAGCCAGAACGCTTCCCGCAGCCTCAAAGAGGTTCTGCCTGCCCTTTTGGATGAACCATAAAGAAAAGGCACGCCCTAAAAGACGTGCCTTTCTCCGTATCATACGGCCTTAATCGTTAGGCCGTCACAGTCCCAGCGAGCAGGCCTGCGAGTGTACGGGCGAAGCCACTGGGGTCGGGGAGGGCCTCACCTTCCTGCACACGAGCGAGGTCCAGCAGAATACGGGCATGTTCTGCAACGCTCTCGCCCTTCTCCGCACGCTCTGCCAGAGCGCGAATGAGAGGATGACGGGGGTTAATCTCCAAGACCGGGGGCAGAGCGGGCATTTCCTGCCCAGAGCGACGCATAAGGCGTTGCATGGCTAAATCCGGCCCGCCTTCGCTGGCCAATACCACCGCACTCCCTGTCAGGCGTACAGTGCTGCGTACCTCCTTCACAGCCTCACCAAGAGCATCCTTCAGAGCGGGGGTTAGTTTTTCAACATTAGCTGCATCCCCTTGCTCCTCCGCCTCTAAAGCGAACTTCTCCAACTCACCATGAGCCTGCGCGACAGAGCGGAAGGTCTTGTCTTTGTAAGAATGGAGGCGGTCTGGCCAGAAGCTATCCACAGCATCAGAGAGCAACAGCACCTCCAACCCACGAGCACGGAAGCCCTCTAGCTGGGCGGAGGCCTTGAGAGCATTCAGATTATCCCCAACGAGATAATAGATGGTCTCCTGCTCTGGCTTCATCCGGCTGATATAATCATCCAGCGTTGTCAGTTCATCATCATGAGTGGAATGGAAGCGAGCAAACTCCGCAATCTCCTGCCGATGTTCGGAATCCTCCCATAGCCCTTCCTTAATCACGAGGCCAAAATTATTCCAAAAGCCAGTAAAGGCCTCACCACCTTCCTGCGCGCGTTTTTTAACCTCGCTGATAACACGTTTGGTCACCGCCTTGCGGATGCGTGCCAATACAGGGGTGGATTGCAACATCTCACGCGAGACATTCAAGGGGAGGTCATCCGTATCAACCACACCTTGGACAAAGCGCAGCCAGTTCGGCACCAAATTGGCCTCATCCGTGATGAACATACGCCTTACATGCAGGTGAATCCGGCTCTCCCGGCTGCTCTGCTCCATAAAATCGAACGGGCGCGCACCGGGGAGGAACAACAGAGAAGCAAACTCCACCGTGCCTTCGGCCTTCCAATGCAGGGTCGCATAAGGCTCATCAAAAGCGCGGGCTGTATGGCGATAGAACTCGGTATAATCCTCAGATGTAATCTCGGATTTTGGACGCAACCAAAGGGCCTTGCCCTCATTGATGGTTTCTTCCTTCTCCTTACCATCCTCATCCGGCTCATGCAGCACGACTGGCCATGCGATATGGTCAGCCCATTTACGGATAATGCTGCGCAAACGCCACGGGTCTAAAAACTCCTCCGCATCATCTTTAATATGGAGGGTAATATCTGTCCCCGCATGCGCGCGCTCAGCAGGGCCAAGGCTGTAAGAGCCTTTACCTTCCGACACCCAGCGGGCAGCCACATCCTCCCCCGCCCGGCGAGAAATCACATCCACCTTATCAGCCACCATAAAGGCCGAATAGAATCCCACGCCAAACTGACCAATCAGATTAGGGCGGTCCTCCGGCTTGGCGTTGCTCAGCTTCTCCCCAAACGCTTTGGTGCCAGAGCGGGCAATCGTCCCCAGATTTTGGGTCAACTCCTCCGGGCTCATCCCCAACCCGTCATCAGAGAGCGTGATGGTTTTGGCCTTTTTATCCGCCTTGATATGGATAGACGGGGCCTCTGGCAGGGATAATGCAGGGCTCGTTAAAGCCTCAAAGCGGCGTTTATCCATCGCATCAGCCGCATTCGCCACAAGCTCACGCAGGAAGATTTCCCGGTCGGAATATAAAGAATGAACAACCAAATCAAGCAGCTGCCCGACCTCAGCACTAAAGCTATGCTGCTTCATCTCCGCTGCATTTTTGCCATCACTCATGATGCGTTGCACTCCTCCAAAATGGCAGACTCCAAACAGGCTTCATCTTCGGCGGCCGCCTGCTCTACCGCAAAAAGATGGAGCAGATATGGGAGAGGCCTCCCCCGCTTTCAAGCATTCTTGGCAGCGTGAGAGGCCTCCAGCCTCATTATGGGGGCAGACCAACCGCCTTAGACGAGGCCGAGAGATGTCCCCTCATCCACCACAATGGCCGAGCCATGCATCGCCACAGCCCCGGGGCCAGCAAGGAACAGCACAACCGCCGCAATATCCTCAGGGGTGGAGAAAGTCCGCTTGCTGGGGTTGGCCTCTGCCACAGCCTGCAACGCCTCTGCCTTTGTGGGGTCGTTTATCAACGCATCATGCATGGAGGTCTTAACCCGGCCCGGCTCAACGGCATTAATGTTAATACCTAGCGGCCCAAGCTCTAAAGCAAGGCTACGCACAAGGGCGGTAGCCGCGGCCTTACTGGCAGCATAAGCGGCATAACCGGCAAAGCTGTAAAAGCCACAAATGGAGGAAATCGCCACAATCTTCCCCCCATGAACATGGCCTTTCTTACGCCGAATATAAGGGAGGGAGGCCTGCACAACATGCCACATGCCGCTGACATTAATGCTCATCATTTTATCAAAGGCTTCAGGTGTTTCATCCGTAATGGGTGTCTCAAAAAACACCCCGGCGGAATGAACCACGACATCCAACGTCCCTACCTTTGCGGCAATCTCTGCCAATAGGGCTTTTACCGCTGGGAAGTCCGTAATATTCACCCCATGAGCGCAGACGCGCACATCATGCCCAGCGGCTTTACCTGCGGCCTCAACAGCTTGTACGGCCTTTGTGTAATCACGCTCCGGGCTGCTGCCTATCAGGATGAGATGGTCTCCCTCCTTCGCAAAGGCCTGTGCGATGGCAAGCCCAATGCCGGACGTACCCCCTGTGACTAATACATGTCTCGCATCTGCCATCTTCATACTCCCTTTCCGAACGTGACAACCATGATACAACCTTCCCTACCTTTAGAACCAACTCCGAATCCCGAATGTAAAGCGCGCCTCGCTCGCTTTATCCCCACGGCGGCGGGCCATATGCCGCCCTTGGGTCAGGGGGGAATCATACGTCACGGCCACATAAGGGGCCATTTTGCGCCATAACTCATAGCGCAGACGCAACCCGGTATCGATATCCGCAAGGCCAGAGCCAATCCGCCGTTGTTTATCCGCTCGGCTATACAAATTTAACTCCACCTGCGGTTGAAGAATGAGACGATTGGTAAGAAGAATATCATAAGAGCCTTCAAACCGCCCAGCCACGCCTCGGTCACTAAAATACCCTGTCGCTTGGACCTCAAACTGATACAAGGCCAGCCCCTCTATCCCAACAGCTCCCCACGCACGTGTTGGGCCGCTATCAAGGTCTAACCTTACGCCACCTTGAAGGTTGAAATAGGTGGAAATCGCCCGGCTATAAAGAAGCTCTTGGTCGCCATCGCGCACCCGCCCTTTCGTCATAGTGCCCTCTGTTTTAAGCCAGAGGCGGTTATAATCACCACCATACCAAGCCTCACCATCCCACCGCAAAGATGACCGCCCACCCGCTTGATAGCGGCCTTCAAACTCATCCAACACACCATGAAACCACCGCCCTTGATCCATCCCCTGTAGATGATGGCCAATATCCACCACCGGCTCACCAGGCGCATCTACCGCTTTATGCACAAGGCGCGGCGTCTTTTTTACAGGCGCAAGCGGAGCGGCTTGCGTCTTATCCTGCTGAGGCCCCTGTTGAGGCAGTGCTTTTGGGTTCGGCTTCTTAGCGGGCATGGTCGTATCCGCCATATCCATGCCAGACATATCCATATCCCCCATATCTTCAGCATGAAGCGGCGTGACAGCGAGGCCCACCACAAGAGCAGCCCCTATCATTGTGATGTGTTTCATGACACCACCACCTCACGGAACATCCCCGTTTGCATGTGATACATAAGATGGCAATGATACGCCCAAACCCCACGAATATCCGCCGTTACAAGCACACTCATGCGGGAGCCGGGTTGGGAAATAACCGTATGTTTGAGCGGGCGATGCTGGTCATCCGCCCCTGTCTCCAACTCGCTCCACAGACCATGAAGATGAAGCGGATGTTCCATCATCGTATCATTAATGATGGTAAAGCGAACACGCTCCCCATAAGCGAGGTGAATCGGCCCGGATTCGGAATATTTCCGCCCGTTAAAGCCCCATATATACCGCTCCATATTGCCTGTCAGATGTAAGATAATCTCGCGTGAGGGCGGGCGTTGGTCCGGCGGAGGACGCAGGGCGATGAGGTCGCTATAAGCAAGGACGCGGCGGCCCAGCCCTTCCAACCCATCACCGGGGCTTGTGACGCGCTCTATCGGGTGAGCTGCAACATTTTGATTCTCCACATTCACAGGGGGCGGGCCGGGGTCATCAATCTCATCAGCCGGGGCGCGGGCAATGGTGGGGGGCATCGCCATCTTCGCGGCCCCGTTTTTCATAGGCATGGCCATGCCCATATCCACCATACCCCGCACAGGCCTGGGGTCCATCGCAGGGAGCGAGCCTAAAAGCCCCTCATGCGGTGTTAATGTCCCACGCGCATAGCCAGTACGATCCTCACTTTGGGCAAAGATTGTATAGGGCTTACCCTCTTGTGGGGTGAGTAGCACCGCATATGTCTCACCCGGCCCAATGCGGAACTCATCAAGATTAACCGGAACAACCGGATTCCCATCGGCCTCCACCAGCTGCATGGTAAGGCCGGGGATGCGGACATCAAATAACGTCATCGCCGCAGCGTTAATCACCCGTAAGCAGATGCGCTCACCGGGGGTGAATAACCCACTCCACCCCTCCTGCGCGGGCTTGCCATTCATTAAATAACGATACAACACACCACTTACATCGGAGATGTCAGTCGCGCTCATCCGCATATGCGACCATTGCAAGCGGCTCTTTAACGCAGCCCCTAATCCCCCAGCAGCACGGCTCTCCTGCGGCAGGGAAGCTATACTCCGTTGGCGGAAATTATAATAATCATCCTGCATCTTCAGATTAGCAACAATCTGCGCGGCTGAAACATCAGACCAATCAGAGAGGAGAATTGTATAATCACGCTCCGCTTTAGGCAGGAGAGAAGCCCCCGCAGGCTCGATAATCAATGCCCCGTAAAGCCCTGCGGATTCCTGATGGCCCATATGGCTATGGTACCAATATGTCCCACTCTGCTGAACAGGAAAGCGATATGTATAACGCCCCCGCGGTGGAATCCCAGCAAAGCTTAGCCCCGGCACACCATCTTGCGCACTCGGCAGACGGACCCCATGCCAGTGCAGAGCAGTCGGCTCATCCATATGATTATAAACATGGATGACCACCTCCCGCCCTTCTTGCCAACGCAAAAGCGGGCCGGGCATGTGCCCATTCACGCAATAACCCACACCTTGCTGCCCTGCGATATGCATCGTCCGGCGCGTAATGTGAAGCTCAAACTCCAAAGGTGGTAGCAAAGGCGCAGCTGAAGCGGCTTGCCGCTCCTTTGCCCGCGCAACTAATGGCGTGACTAGGCCCGACCCAGCCGCACCCAACCCCGCCAAAAACTGACGGCGTGGCACATGGTAAGATGACATTATATATTACCTAAAAAGACACATCATGAACGGCTAAGCCTTCCCAGCTTCGCCATAAAACGCAGTCAAACAGGTAATAAAGCCGGAGGACGCCACGGCGCGGCCAATAATGAACGCGCTTTGATACAATCCTGATAAACAAGCAGCCTTGTGCCACTAAAGGACATAGGATGAAGCCCCTGGCCAGCAGGCCATAAGCCTGCATCACACACGCTATGATGACCCTGACAACAGGCAGGCATAGCCCCTGTCTCCCGCCCTTCATGAGCTAAGACAGGCCCCGCCCTCATCACCGCTGCGCTCTCCACCCTCATCATAGGCGGCTCCATCCCATCGGCCATTGCAGAGGGCGTGATAAAAGCTGGCAGCTGCATCAGCAGACACAGCACCACCCCCATCATCACCCGCCAAAATGACCACATAGGCATGAGACGCCTTTTCTCCTTTTACAGACGACACCAGATTAGAAAGGTTCTTCCTTTTTGGAAAGACATTCCCTTAATCGCACTCTAACAAAGGACCATCCCTCATGACGACTCCTCTAACCATCTCCGTTGCTGGCATGACATGCGAAGGCTGCGTGCGTGCGCTCACCCGCGTGTTAGAGGCCTCCCCCGCCATCAAACAAGCAACTGTCACGCTAGAGCCGCCACAAGCGCGTATTCTCTTTCAGGCTGCCCCACTCCCACAGGCAGAGATTAATGCCCTCATCCGGCAAGCTGGTTTTGAGCCCGCCTAACACAACATGCAATAACGTGGCGTATAATTCAGCACTGGCCCTTCTTCTATAAACAAGGCACAATAGGCCACAATGCCGCATCATGCCCGCCATGCCCCGTCTGCCCCCTCTCCTTCCCCCGTGAAGGACCGCTCGCCCTGCGCAAAAGCGCAGCATCAACGGCGGCACGCTCGATTTGTCCATGGCAATATTATGCGCCATGTCATCACCATGGCCGGGACGGGGGCTATTGGGCTGATGGCCGTCTTTTTTGTCGATCTGCTCAATTTCTTCTATATTTCACATCTGCATGACCCCACCCTCACCGCCGCTATTGCCTTTGCGACCTCACTTGGTTTTGTCCAAGTCGCTGTCTCGCTCGGTATGTCCATCGGCCTTGGGGCCAATACGGGGCGGCTCATTGGGGCATGCCGCCATTTCCGTGCGCGGCGTCACGCCTCGGCCTTTCTCGTCCTCATGCTGGTTGTTACGACCGCCCTAGGGGTCACAACGGCGTTACTCGCTCACCCCCTCCTCGTCCTCCTGGGGGCCCGTGGGGAGGCCCTAAAACACGCCTCCCACTTCATGTATATCACCTCCCCTGCTTTACCCCTCGTCTGCTTAGGGATGGCTCTATCCTCCCTTCTCCGCGCTGTTGGGGATGCAGGGCGGGCAATGCGCGTTACCCTCACAGGGGCCGCTTGTACGGTGATTATCGACCCCATCTTAATCTTCGGCTTCCATTTAGGCTTAGAAGGGGCAGCTATTAGCACCGTCCTCTCCCGTTGTGTGATTTCACTAAGCGGGTTCCTTAATCTCCGCGGGCATGACATGCTCGAACGCCCCCGCCTAAAAATTATCCCCCATGCTAGCCGCGATATTGGCAGCATCGCCCTGCCCGCTATCGGCACGAATATGGCAACACCCATCGGCAATCTTATCGTCACCCATGCGATGTCCCGCTTTGGGTTGGAGGCTGTCTCTGGCCAAGCGGTGGTGGACCGCATGGTCCCTGTCGCCTTTGCCTTTGTCTTTGCCCTTACAGGCTCAGTTGGCCCCATCATGGCGCAAAATCTGGGAGCATGCCTGCCTCAGCGCGTCCAAGAGACCTTCCTTGCCGCCCTCAAACTCACCGCCCTCTGCGTAGGGTTGGATTGGCTCTTCTTCGCGCTGGGAGAGCCGCTTATTCTCCATCTCTTCCACGTCCAAGGTGATGCAGTCGGGCTTGTAAAGCTTTTCTGCCATTGGGCCGTGGCGAGCTATATGTTTGTCGGGCTGCTTTTTGTCTCTAACACCGCCTTTAATAATCTAGGCCACCCGCTTTATTCGACCATGTTTAATTGGGCGCGTGCCACAATTGGAACCATTCCCTTTGTCGCGATAGGCGTCCATTACGGCCCGCGGGGGGTCATGGTCGGCCAAGCCCTTGGCGTAACACTCATCGGCTCTTGCGCGCTCATCACGGCATTAACAGTGATTCGCCGTCTCCCCCAACGCCCCCAGCGACCAACACGCAAGAGCCATACAAAACGCAAAGCCCATTAGGCCGCTGCTTGCGCAAAAACATCCCGGTAGAACGCCAATTCTCGCTCCAAAGACTCCGCTATAACCTCTGCCGAGCGAAAGCCATGCCCCTCCCCTTGGTAAATATGCAGCGATGAGGCAGAAAGCTGGCTCTGCAACGCCTCTGCTTGAGAGAGCGGTACGACGCGGTCCGCATCCCCATGGAGGAACAACACCGGCGCGGTGATAGCCGCCGGCCATGAAAGGGGCGAACGCGCCCGATAAACCGCCTCGCCCTCTGGCCAAGGGGCGATTAATCCATCTAAATAACAGGCCTCAAAACGGTGCGTCTCTGCCACTAAGCCGCGCAAATCCGTCACGCCATAAAGCGATGTCCCTGCTACAAAAAGAGATGAATGCGCAAGGGCGGAAAGGACCGTTAGCCCCCCTGCACTACTCCCCCGAATGACACAGCGTTGCGGGTCCACCCAGCCTTTATCCACCACCCCTTGCACCGCGCGACAACAATCTTGCACATCCAGCACGCCCCAGCGGCCATCTAAAGCCGCACGATAAGCGCGCCCAAACCCTGTAGAGCCACGATAATTTACATCCAGCACGGCAAAGCCACGGCATGTCCACCATTGCACCTTAAAGGAGAGGTCCGTCCGTGCTTGCCCTGTTGGCCCGCCATGGACAATCACCACCAGCGGGGGCTTACCCTGTACCGCCTCACAATGTGGCCCTTGGGCAGGGCGGTAAAATTGTGCATAAAGCGGCCCCGGCCCTTCCTCTACAGGGAAGCTCACCGTCTCTGGCAGGGCAATATCAGCCGGGGTTACACCATCAGGCAACGCCCAGGCCTGCCGCACACATATGCGCCCCTCTATCTCACTCTCTAAAGAGCCCATCATCACACAAGGCGGGGCATCTGGAGGGCTATTTAGCCACGCAAAATCTCTCCCCCCCTCCACAGGCACGGGCACATCATCGGGGACAGCCCCTATCAGCACATCCTTCCAGCCTGTTTGCGGGTGATAAAGCAACGTCACAGGCACACCATGACGCACCCCACGCGCTAATAATTGCCCCTCCGGCAACGCAGCGCAACATGATTGCCCAAACACCCATGCTGGCAAGCCTATCTCTGCCGGGGCGGGGGGTAAGGGCTGAGGTTGCCAGGTCACCTCCTCCCCTGCAGCGTCAGCTTTGGCCTCAAAGGCAATGGGCGTCCAATGCCGGTTATAATCCGCGGCTGCATGCTCTGGCACCCCATCAGAAAGCGCATAAAGCCGCTCCCCCGCCCAAAACGGGCCCATCACGCTACAGGCCTGCCCCGCCCCACCGGCGAGGCACATTGTCCCTTGCGCGCCAGTGAGGTCCTGCACATATAGTCCGGTTTCCGTCCACGGCATATGAGGGTTCTGCCACGCGATGAAAGCTAAAAACCGCCCATCTGGCGATAAACGCGGGGCCATGTAAAAATCCGCCCCGCTTTGCAGGGAACACACCACCCCAGAGGGCATAACCTCCACAAGTTCAGCATGAATCACCCCATCAGGATGTTCCGCCTCCCGCACACAGACCAACCGCTCCCCTTGGAAGGCTAGGTCCGCATAAGAATAAGCAATGCCTCCCTCACCATAAGCCGCACCACATACGGGCTGCGCCTCTCCCCCTTGCACGCTGCGCCATAACCCGCCTCGCTTCCTATCGCTAAACACCACATGAATCGCCGCGCCATCATACATAGCGGCCCACGCGCCCCCGCCATAAACATGCATCTCCGTCCCCGGCTGGGCGTCTGGTGGGGTGAGGTCATGCAGGCTGCCATCTGGCGCACGCCCGACAATCACGCTACGCCCTTGCTCATCAGGCCGGCTCTCTTGCCATAAGACCCAGCCTTCTACAGCACGAATCTCGGCAAAATTGCGGGTTTTACGCGTCATCAATGCTGGGGTTACCCATGGATGCACCACGCTAGATGAGCCTGAAGAACGCCGCGCTGTCATAATATCTCTCCTGCATAAAACGCTCTTGCCTTGCTGTGAGCTCCCCCCTTATCGTGCTACCACAAAGCAAACGCACATCCCTCTTACAGGAAGCCCTTGCCCTGATACAGCATCTCTCCTCCTTTCTAGAACATCTGCCCCCCCTTTATGCGTATCTAGCACTCGGTGGCATTATTTTGCTGGAAAGCACGGGCGTCCCCCTCCCGGCGGAGAGCTTGCTCATCTTTGCGTCCCTTTATGCTTCCCATACCCATCACCTCACGCCGGAAAACCTCATCATCGCGGCCATTAGCGGGGCTGTTATCGGCGATAATATCGGCTATCTGATTGGCTATCAGCTCGGTTATCGCTTGATGGAAAAGCACGGCCATAAAGTCGGCCTGCATTATGACCGCATCGTCTTAGGCCGGTATCTCTTTCGCCGTTATGGGGGGATTGGTGTGTTGGTCGGGCGGTTTGTGGCCTTCCTGCGTATTCTCATTGCCCTTTTAGCAGGGGCCTCGCGCATGCCGTGGCATAGCTTTACCTTCTATAACGCATTGGGAGGCACCCTTTGGGGGTTGTGCTATGTCCTCATCCCCTATGAGCTTGGTAGCCAGATTGATAGCTTCACCGGCCCGGTTGGGCTTGGTTTTGCCGCCTTTATGCTGAGCCTACTTGTCGGCTCCTTCTTCCTTCTCCGCCATCATGAAAAGACCCTCATCCGCAGGGCTCTTATTAATGAAAAACGCCTCAAGGCCAAAAAATCACGCAAACGCCCGCAACGCCCTTCTTTGCGAAAGGAGTCCACAAAATGACAGTGCAATCCCTAGTTTCCCTCTTTAAGAGCAGCCTGAACCATTATTGCACATATCCACTGAATATCCGCAAACGGACAACACGTGCTGAATATTGGCCTTGCTTTATAGCAGGCCTCACATTACTTTGTACGTTATGTGTTTTATGTTTTATTTTCTCTCAGCTTTGTATCCGCTATGATAGCGGAATATGCTTTTTATTAGGGATTATCATTTATTTTGCCCTACTGACTAGCGAGGCTGTCATCACCATCCCCACCATCACCGCCCTCATCCGCCGCCTGCATGATACAGGCCGCTCCGGCTGGTGGCTGTGCATCAGCTTTACCATCATCGGCTATATCCCGTTAATCATCTTCCTCTGCCAAAAAAGCCAACCAACCGCTAATCGCTACGGCCCCGTCCCAAAGCAGCGGAAGTAAAGCACCTTACCGATTATAATGTTACGGAATAACTTATGTCACATACAGACCAACCAGAAGATGTCTCCAATAACCCAACCGAAGTAGCAGAATATTGGATACAAAAGCTTCTCGATAACGCTGATAAAGCCCCAGAAGATATTCATCTCTCTGATTTCGTGAAGGTATTGGAAAAATTACAGCCCCATCAATCACCGGGAGCCTCCCTCTTTTTCCGTGGCCAAGCTAATACAGAATGGTCTCCACTCCCCGGTATTTTTAGAACTTACAAACTCGCAGCAAATGAGGATAACATCATCCATGAAGTCTTAGCCAACCAAGCGGATGAGTTTCGCTATGATAAAACAACCTTTGAAAAACTCGTCCGTATGCAGCATTTCGGCATCCCCACCCGATTGCTCGATATTACAAAAAATCCGCTCGTTGCCCTTTACTTTGCTGTAAACTCTAAACCTAAAGCAGATTGTGCGATTTTTGTATATTATGAAGAATATATTGAGGATGTTTCTAAATATATTAAGGACGAAAAGGGAGACATTATCCCTCAAAAAGCTATTAGCCTTATTAATAGAATCTCGTTTAAAAAAATGCTTGAAGATAAAGCATCCCTAAGAGAGATTGAAAAATCTTTTAATATCTTCGCTAAGAAGAATATAAAAACTCCGGAAAGCAATAGAACTACTATACATGCAAATGTATCCTTATTGAATTTTAATGAGAAAAGTTTCATGAATTTCCTTTTTGAAATTTATTGGAAGAAAATCTACGAAAAAGATCTTAAAATTAATAAAGAACTCTCTGATTTCATAGAAAAAGATGGAGTTAAATTTAATAAAATTTATCCCTTCTTATCCTTGTTGCAACATATTAGGCAAGATAAACTTTCTTTCGAACCGCATATAGATTTAGCAATTCTTGATGAACCTATTATTGTCATCCCACCCAATACCAATAAACGGCTCATTGCCCAACAAGGGGCCTTTATCTTATTTGGTCTTAAAGACCTAATAACTGACATTCCTCTTCATAAAACCATCCCATTAGGTATGAAACTTATAAAAATCATCATTCCCGCTAACGCAAAGGAGAATCTTCGTAGAGAACTCGATTTTATCGGGATTAACGACATGACCTTATTCCCCGACCTCGAAAATACAGCCCGCTACATTAAAGAGAAGTACGACCGCTCCTAAAATACGGCGGCCCCGTGCCGATAAATAGCCGTTGCATCACATTAACACGCCCTTTATGTTTCTGGGCCATTAAAGGGGAGAATCCCTCTCCCTTGCTCATTTTCGAGGATAATGATGACTAATATGGTCAAGAAAAGATCGTTCTTTTTACAAAGCCTGCATAATGTCTTTAGCAACTATGCTAAATTTACAGGCCGTGCAACACGTGGGGACTTCTGGTTTCTATGCCTCTTTACGTTCCTTCTTAAATTGTTTTGCGCTTCTATTATGATAATAATTGCACTTCATTTTTATGGAATATCTAAAATCATATCCATCACACAGTCGATAGATGCTAGATTAGGAGCTGATTTTATTATTACACTATCCCTCTATGCGTACTTTGTCTTTCTCTTCTATATTCTCCTCTTCTCCCTTACGCTTCCTATCGTTACTACAAGCGTAAGGCGGCTGCATGATGTAGGCCGATCTGGTTGGTGGTTGCTGCTGGCCCTTACGGTTATTGGGACCATTCCGCTCTTTATTTTCTTCTGCTTAAAAAGCCAACCCCACGATAATGACTACGGCCCGGCCCCGTTAGCCTAACAGCACAATAGGGGGAGGCTTCCCTTCCCCCTATTAAGGCCGCACCACAATCATAATCACAATCACAATCATCAAAATGGTGGGGACTTCATTAGCGATGCGGTAAAACCGCTCGCGATGGTGGTTGTGCCCTTCGGCAAAGCCGCGCCGCCATACCGCACAAGCCCCATGGAAAGCGAACATCCCAAAGAGGCAGACTATCTTCACCCACCACCATAAAGCCGACCAATCCACCACACCGGGGAGGGAGGCCATCAAAGCCCCGGTAAAAAACGTCACCACCATCGCAGGGGCCATAATCTGACGTTGCAGACGCCGTTCCATCAGGCAAAAGCGCACATATTCTTCAGAGTTCGGGGCCATTTGCGTGTGATAAACAAATAAACGCGGCAAATAAAACAGCCCTGCCATCCATGAGACAAACGCCATAATATGCAGTGCGACAAACCAGCTAAGATGTGTCAGTAAAAATAGCTGCATTACCACCCCTCCCCAACGTTATTGTTTTAGTTCTGGAGCCAAAGCTGGCTCTAAAAGGGGAAGAACCTCATCCAAATGCTCTACCCGCACAAACCCCTCCACTGGCCAAAAGGGCGGCAGCGGATGGCTGGCAGGGCGCAGTAAAATGCACGACATCCCCGCCCGGCGTGCGGCCTCGGCCCCAGTATCGCTGTCCTCAATCACCACGGTTTGCTCTGGCCTGACACCTTCCTCAGCCGCGCCATGGAGATAGACAGCCGGGTCCGGCTTGGGGGCCCCCATATCCGCTGCTGAATGAATCCGCTCCGGTGCGAGCAGGCGGTCCATCCCTGTATGGCCAAACTTAGCCTCCATCTCCATCACAGAGGAGTTAGAGCCGACACGCACAGGGATATGGCGTTTCTTTAACGCTTCTAAAAGCGTAATAGCCCCCGCTATGGGCTCAACCCCCTGCTTCATCAAGGCCACCAAATTCGCATGCATTGTGGCATGTGTATCAGGGGGGAGCGAATGGCCAAGCTCTGCCTCCATCTCCGCAATAACCTGCGGCAAGGCCTTCCCTGCAAAGCGCGCTATGCCCTCCTCATCCGAAATATCCAGCCCGACCGAGCGCGCAAAACGCGCCGTGCCACGGCAAGCAGGGGCTTCGCTATCAATCAGCACGCCATCACAATCGAAAATGACAAGCTTAATGCCCGCTCTTAAGGCGTCCTTCATATTTTAGACGCTCCTTATTGTCTCAACTAATGTAGCAACATGCTCTGGCGGTGTGGTTTTTATCACCCCATGGCCCAGATTAAACACATGTGGCCGCCCTTTTAGACTATCACGAATACGGCGCGCTTCTTCCTGCAACGCCTCACCACCATTCAGCAAAATCATAGGGTCGAGATTACCTTGTAAGGTCACACTTGGAGGGACCATCTCCGCCACTTTGGCCATATCGGCCACCGTGTCTAACGCTAAGGTGTTAATGCCCGTTTTCTCGGCATATTCCGCAACCATAACACCCCCAAGGCGAGGGAAACCAATCAACGGAACATCAGGGTAACGTGCGCGAATATGGGCAACAATCTGCTTTGTTGGCTCAATCACATAACGGCGGAAAGCCTCTGGTGGGAGAATCCCCGCCCATGAATCAAACAACATGACCGCTTCCGCCCCGGCCTCAATCTGCCCACAGAGCATCTCCGCCGTACTGCGGGTCAGCATCGCCATAAGCTTATCAAACAAAGCCGGGTTCTGCTGCATCATCGCCCGAATATGGGCAAAATCACGAGAGCTACCACCCTCCACCATATAACACGCCACCGTAAAGGGGCTGCCCGCAAAACCGAGCAAGGTTGTCTCTGCTGGCAACTCCACCCGCAAGCGGCGCAACGCCTCCCGCACAGGGGCTACAGCCTCCATCACGCGGCCTTCATCCAGCCGAGCGAGGTCAGCTTCATCACGGATGGGCGTCATGACGGGGCCGCGCCCTTCCTCAAAGCGGAGGTCCTGCCCCATCGCCCAAGGGAGGATAAGAATATCGGAGAATAAAATCGCCCCATCCATCCCATAACGGCGGATGGGTTGTATGGTCAGCTCGACAGCAATCTCCGGCGTCATACAGCGTGTGAGAAAATCCGCCTGCTCCCGCATCGCGCGGAACTCCGGCAAATATCGCCCCGCTTGGCGCATCAGCCATACAGGCGGGGGCCATACAGCCTCCCCCTTTAACGCGCGCAAAAGCGGTTTGTGGCGTATTGTCTGCGTCGCTAGGCTTCCGCTTTGCTGCTGCGTCATGCTGCTTATCCTGCTCTCATATCCTAATATGTTGCTTATCCTTGCCTTGGAGAGGCGGCAAGCGTCAACTCTGGAATAACCGGACTTTCCTTAAAGCAACGCTTATAAGGCTATGATATTATAGCCTCACATCCCCCAACCAAAGGTGCCTTCATGCTCATCCTTGCCAGTGGTTCCGCCATACGCCGCCAACTCCTCCAAGAGGCGGGCGTGCCTATAACCACACATCCCGTTGCGGTGGATGAGGACGCCCTACGTCAACACGCCGAACAGGAAGGGCTTTCCCTCCGCGAGACAGCCCTCATCCTCGCCCGTGCCAAAGCCCGCGCGGCAAGCTCTGCCTTCCCTCATCGCTACATCCTCGCAGCAGACCAGCTTTTAGACCTAGAGGGCACAGCCTTTGCCAAAGCCCGCACAATGGAGGAAGCTCGCTCCCATCTCCTCACCCTTCGGGGCAAAACCCACGCCCTCCATACCGCTTTAACCCTATGGAAGGACGGCCAAGAATCGTGGGCGCATAGCGAAAGCCCCCGCTTAACTATGCGGTCTTTCTCCCCCGCCTTTTTGGACGCCTACCTCCATAAAGAAGGCACCGCCTTATTAGCCTGTGTTGGCTGTTATCGGATTGAAGGAGTGGGGATTCAGCTCTTTCATCTCATTGAGGGAGGGCATGATGCCATTGCAGGCTTACCATTACTGCCCCTTCTCCATGCCCTGCGGGAGCGGAAGATTCTTCCCTCCTAACAATAATATTTTACGGAAAAAATAACTTTCCCTCTTGCCTTTTCTCCAATGAGGGGGGTATATCCCTCCCCACAGGCGCATTATGTGCGTTCTGATATAAATGTGGGGCCATAGCTCAGTTGGGAGAGCGCTTGAATGGCATTCAAGAGGTCGTCGGTTCGATCCCGATTGGCTCCACCATTTTCCTCTTAAAATAAGACGCTTCTCCGAAGCCTTACCGTGCTGCCATCCTATTGATGATCGGTTCGCCTTATGCAGACGTTTCTTTTTGCTAAGAAAATGTTATTATATAACATTACCTACGGTCTCGGCTTGGATGTCCTGCATGTTTGTTCTGCGTCTTTTAGCGCATATACCGCGTTTTTTACGCCTAACCCTTAGCCTCCTTGCCATCCCCGCCTATGCCCAACAGCCCTCAAACGCCGCCCCCGCCCTGCGGCTAAGCTGTGTGGAAGCTGTATGGTGTGATATTGCCCAGCAAGTTGGCGGCTCTACGGTGCAAACTTACGCACTCATCCATAGTGAAGGGCTAGACCCGCACCATCTACAGCCCTCCCCCCTTATGGCCCAGCAGCTCGCGCAAAGTGATGCTATCTTGCTCAATGGGGCTACGTATGATGATTGGGCCAAGCCATTACATGCAGCCTCATCCAAGCTTTTTATCGCCGCCGATTATGCTGACTGGCATATAGGTGATGACCCACATCTCTTTTTCGACCTCCCCACGGTCCACAAAACAGCGCAGCGCATTGCGGAATGGCTCAGCACAAACAGACCCCAAGCGCGCGCAGACATCAGCCAAAATCTTGCTCGTTTTGAGCGTGATGTGGCTCGCCTCTCCACTCAGCTAGAGCGACTTCGCCATGTCGTCCCTAACGCCCCCTTCGCCATGACCGAACCGGCAGGGGAACGCCTCCTTTACGCTGCGGGGCTGCATATGATTGATGAAGGCTGGGCTAGAGCCTTGATGAACGAATCCGGCCTCTCCCCGCGCGATACAGCCCAGCTTGAAACCGCAATTCAACACAAAGGGATTCGCTTCCTTGTACGCAACCCCGCCCTTGAGGCCCCCCAAGCCCACGCGGTGGAAGCCCTCGCCCAACAAGCGCACATCCCCATCATCACGATCGGCGAGAGCCTCCCCGCTGGGCTGCATTGGCAGGACTGGCTAGGCCACATCCTCACCACTATAGAAACCACCCTCACCCAACAGGCCACACCATGAAGGAGGCTCATCTCTCTGCTCAGGATGTCAGCCTACGCGTAGGCTCCCAGTCTATTCTCAACCACGCTACATTCGACCTCCCCTTAACGGGCCTAACCATCCTCCGGGGCCATAATGGGGCGGGGAAAACATGCGTCCTCCGCGCCTTATTGGGCATACTCCCCCACCAAAGCGGCACGCTCCTCCTCCTTGGCCACCCACCAGACGTTGCACGGCATCAATGTGGTTATATGCCCCAAAAAGCGGACCAAACGGCCCCGATGCTCCCCGTCATCAGCCATATGAAGGCCTGCCTTAACGGCGCGCATTGGGGCTTTCCCTTCTCTAGCAAAACCACCCGCCATCACGCCGAGGCCCTTCTAAGAGATGTTGATGCGCTCCCCCTCGCCTATCGCCCGCTAGGCTGCCTCTCTGGCGGGGAGAGGCAACGCATCGCCCTCGCCCAAGCCCTCGCTAATAACCCTAAACTCCTCATCCTTGATGAGCCTTTCGCCGCTTTGGACACACAAAACCATAAGGCGTTGCTCCAACTTTTTGGGCAATTATACCAACAGCGAAGGGTCAATATCCTTATCACCGCTCATGGCCCTTTAGAGACAGCCTCTCTCCCCCTGCCTGTGCGTGAGGTGACGTTAGCAAGAGGGCACATCCATGGTTGAGCCATCCTTTCTCGCCTTCCCCTTTATGCAACATGCTTTTATTGGCTGTTTTCTCGTCTCGCTCCTCGCAGGGAGCTTAGGGTGGTGCCTCCTCCTCCGGCGGCAAGCTTTTGCAGCCCATGCTCTACCCCATATTGGCTTTAGCGGGGCCGCAGCGGCTGTGTGGCTCCATATCTCCCCTTTATGGGGAATGATTGCCACCAGCATGTTAGGCGGGGTCTTTATGGGCCATGAGGGACGCAGCAAACATCATCCCGCCCAGCGCGATATGATGACAGGGCTTATCCTCGCAGCAAGCCTCGGTATAGGGGTGCTATGCTTGCATGAGGCTAACGGGGCCTCCTCCCAAACAACAACGCTCCTCTTTGGGGATGTCTTAGGCTTGGACCTCCCAAGCTTGGGCATCCTTGCTCTCCTCACCCTTCTCTGCCTTGGAGGGCTGGCACTCCTCTGGCGGCCCTTGCTCTTTATCAGCATGGCCCCCAGCCTAGCGCAGGCACAAGGCCTCTCCGCCTCTCGGCTTGGGCAGCTTTTCCTCCTCCTCGCCGCCTTAGCCTCTGCCGCCTGTGCTGAAATTGCCGGGGCGTTGCTCTGTTTTAGCCTCATGGTCGGCCCAGCAGCGGCGTCCTTAAAACTAGGGCTTTCCCCCTTTAAGGGGATTCTCTGCTCTATCCTCGGGGCCTTACTCCTCTCTTGGGGAGGGCTGATCCTCTCTTGGTATAGCGATATTCCCCTCCCTTTTTGGATAAGCTTGGGCGGGGTTGGGCTTTATGCTCTAGCCAGCTTTCTCAAACGCTCGTTTTAGAAATCTTGCAGACCCATCAATTTCCAATGGAAGACGATAAGGAGCATAACGATAACGACATGGAATAAAATCAAGCATTTGCCATCTATGACAAACACCTCATTATTGCCCTTAGGCCACACAGTCCGGACGAACCTGCCCAAACGTGTTAGATTAACGGGCCCTGCTGTGGCTTTCATCGCTCTTTATCCTTAATCCTAGCTCGTACTCTGGCCTTAACAGATTCATCCTACTTTATAAATCATCTCTAAAAGCAAAAGGTGATTCATCTCCCTTCCAGCCCATAAAAATGCTAACATTTACGCAATTTATGCAACTTCTTCTTGAGGCTTGTTCCGTTCCCGGCTATGCGCCCTTATCGTAAGGTAGCGATTTACCCGTGGGCAATATCCATACGGGGGTCGTTGTATGTTCATTGAGCCAATGAGGTTTACGTGCCGCAGCCTGCCATGCCAGACCCCCAAGAGCATTTTCTGGATGGGCCAGAGCTTCCCTCTGGGGTTACGCGCTTCTGGTTGGTCCGCCATGCGATTGTTGAAGCCAACGCACGCAAGACCATGTATGGCTCGCTTGATGTCCCCCTTTGTACGCACCACCTTACCAGCCAAAAGGCTGCCTACCATGCCTTAGCACGCCGCCTACCACATCAAGCCCTATGGTTTTCCTCCCCTCTAAAGCGGGCTCAGCAAACAGGCCATACCATCCAAAAAGCCGGGAAATTATCGATCCCCCTTACCATTGACCCCGCCTTTGCCGAACAATCTATCGGACAATGGAACGGGACCCCTCATAAAGACTTCCCTGCCTTGCTCAGCAAGCCCACCGGTCCCTTTTGGTCTATCGCCGCTGATGAATGCCCCCCAGAGGGCGAAACCATGCTTGATGTCCGCCACCGTGTTGGCCATGCGCTTAATAAACTCGCCCAACAATATGCGGGGCGAGACATGATTATCCTCAGCCATGGGGGGGCTATTCGTATGGCCTTATCGCATTGCCTTGCCATCCCTGCTGAGACAGCTTTGCGCTTTTGCATCCAAAATCTTTCTCTCACCATCATCGAGCATATTGCCGGACAATGGCGCGTTGTTACGGTCAATGAACTACCAGATTTCGGGACCAACGCAGCATGAAGGGTCTATTTAGCGATGATCTCTTTCGTGTTGTTCTTAAAAACGCAGGTAAACTCGGCTCTACCAAATTAATTGGGGCCATCATCGGACTACTCGCCCTTGTCAGCACCGGGCGTACCTTGCACCCGCATGATTTTGGTGTCCTCACCCTTATCGCCTCTTATATCGAAACTATCGCCGCAATGGGGCAATTCCAAAGCTGGCAAATTGTGTTGCATTATTCAGCCATCCCTTGGAAGAAAGGGGAACGGACCATGGTGCAAAACAGCATTAACCTCGCTATTGGGCTTGATATATGCGCCGGGTTACTCTCCATGGTCCTAGGAGCGTTAGCCTTCCTCTTTTTTGGGAAGATGTTAGATGTTCATGACCAACACACAGCCCTTGTTCTGCTTTATTGTACCTTAATCCCCGGCCTTGGCAGCACTGCCCCTTATGGTATCCTCCGCTTATTCGACCGTATCGACCTTGTCTCCCGTCAGCAGCTCATCACCCCTGCGGTTCGCGCGTTAGGTTGTCTCTTAGCGTGGTTAAGTGGCACAAAATTAACAGGCTTTGTCATTGCTTGGTATTGCGCCACATTAGCGGGGCAGCTTTACCTATGGGGGACAGCTCTCCTTGAACTAAAACGCCATGATTTGCTCGCTACTTTAAGACCCAGCATCATTAAAGCCTCCCGCCAAATGCCCAAAGGGCTATGGGGCTTTGTCTGGACAGCCAGCATCACCACACTTTTAGAAACCGTATGGGAGCCTATCAGCAAATTGCTTGTCGGACGCATTGTCAGCACCTCCGCAGCGGGGCTTTATTCCCTCGCAATGGAGTTTTTAGACGCTGTCCAACGCCCAGCCAAACTCCTTGAGAAGAGCTATTACCCTGAAGTCGTGCTGATGGACCCACGCACCCCCGCCCCGTGGAAGCTTGCCCTGCGTACAAGTGCCCTCTCCGCCGTTTTTGGCCTTGTCGCTATGCTCATTGTTTATCTTGGCGGCAAACCTGTTATCAGCATCTTCGGCCATCGTTTTGGCGATGCTGCAACCTTGATGATGTGGATGTCCCCCTCCCTTGTCTTTTTTACCGCAGGGCTGCCGATGGAAGGCGTCCTCTATACCGCGGGCCGCTCTCATTACATCATGCTCGCCCAGCTTTGCTCTGTAATATGCTACGTCCCCTTACTCATTTATCTAGGCAATCATTACGGGCTTAATGGGGCAGGGCTGGCCTATGCGCTGGGAATGTTCCTCGCTACACTCATTACATTCGCCATTATGGGGGTTACCTATCTCCGCCGGCATAAAATCATCCTCCCCCATGAGCGCGAAATCCGGCAGGCCTCCACTGCATCACCCCCGCCTCACGCATAACCAACCCCCTAAGGAATTATTTGTGCCCTTCTTCCCCTTCTCCCGTAAGGCAAGCCCACGCCATTACCCCGCTTTTCCACAAAATATGTTCGATACCGTCTTTGAGCATATCCTCTTAGATGATGTCCCCCACCCTACAACGCCACTCCCAAAGGATGTCCTTCCCCTTTGTACAGCACAAGAAGTAACCGAGGGTTATAACCTCTGCTGGCAATTGCTTGAGGATGGGGTGGACCGTAAAGCCTTCCGCCGTTTAATCCTCAAAATCGCTTTCTCCGGCCAAGCTGATGAGGAAGAACGCCTCTCTTTCAAATATGAGCGTGCTAAGTTTAAGCATATGCGGTTTGCATGTGCTAATTTTACACGCAAGCACCGCTATCCCTTATTGCTCCACATCGTCACCATCATTATGGGCAATATGCAGGACGCTTTTAAAAACCACCAACGCCGCTCGACCTTAATCCTTGGTCTTATCCTCTGGATTGCGTTATCACCAGCCTATTATTGGCTCATCGCAGCCCCACTTACCTCATGGCGGGAGGATAGTGCTACTGGCATCCAAGCGTATCAAAAACGAGAAAATACCCGCCTCGCTAAGATGGTTGCAAAATTAGAGGCCACAACGGGCCATGAGTTCCATGTCGTCCGCAAAATCATCAGCCGCCGTGTCGCCTTTAATGATACGCTACGCACCATTCGCCCCTCGCATGAGCTAGACCAACTCTCCGAGTATTTAGCGACAATCAACGGCATGATGGGCGACCTGCATGACCATCTCATCGAGAAAAAACTAGACGGTACGCAAAATTATAAGCGCGACCGCTTCCAATCTCCACAAGAGATTCCCCAGCGCATCCGCGCTTTTCTCAGCCGTTCCCCCCAATAAGAGCCTTTAGATAAGGTTATGCTTACGTAGCAGAGTGACCACTTGCTCCTGCACGGCTTCGTATGATTGCCGTGCATCAATCACCTCTAGCTGAGCATGATTAAAGGTAATCTGCGGCATGAGTGTTGCTTTTGCCTGCATGGCCTCTTTGTCATGGTCTGGCTTGCGCTGAAAGGCCGTCTCCGCATCCACATCCAGTAAAATCACAAGATCCGGCTTAAATTGTGCAATTTTGCGATAAAGCCCGCGCTCCAACCATGCGAGGAGTCGAATAAAAGGATTATGGCTATATGCAGTAGAAAGACCCGGCCCATCACATTGATGACCGGAAATCTCCGCTTGAGGGTACCGGTCCGTTACCACGAAGAACCCAGCCTCCACCGCCCGCTTTACCCGCAAAAACCGCCGATACCGGATCGCAGAGAAGGTAAACATCACAATCGCGGTTAGCATACCGGGGATTTTCTCCCCCTTTGTGCGCGCTTTTTTAGCCTTGCTATTCAGCTTCTTCTCCACAGCAGGGCCAATAAGTGGCAAACGACCAATCCGGCGGCCTAAATCCCCAGAGCCTAAGCCAAGATAGCCATAGCGCATTGGTTTTTCAGTGGCGAAATGTTCCACCAAATATTCACTAATGCTCGATTTGCCAGAGCCATCACACCCTACCAAAGCCACCAATATGCCTGCCCGCCGGCCATTTTTATGGCTCGACCTATCTACTCGCTGCGTGGCGGGAGCAGGGTAAAGGGCTAGCACCTTCCTTACAGTCTCCTTCGCTTGGGTGAGTACCTCTGCCAAAGGGGCGGTGGCATCAATATCCACAATCGGCGCACCGGCAAACTCAACTTGGCTCAAATCCTCAATCTTGCGCGCAAGCTTATAAGGCACATGGTCCGGTTTGCGCTGCAACGCTGTAGCCAAATCCACATTTAAGCGAATCACCACATCAGGGCGAAAGCGCGCCATACGACCATAAAGGGCTCGCTCTATCTTGCTAAATAAGCGCATCCCCATACCATCCCGGTTCAATGCCGCGAGGGAAGGGCCATCCATAGGGCCGGGAACGACATTTTGTGGGTAACGGTCCGTCAAAATAGCCAAGCCACGCTCATGCTTAACACGCATGCACCCAAAACGCACAATACGCCGCATAGAGAATATAAAACTGCAGATCGCCGCTAATGCGCTTGCTTGCTTGCCAGACTGCGTTCTTGCGGTTTCCTTCTTGGACTTACCCCTTACATAAGGGCCAAGAAAGGGTACAGAATCCAGAGCACGGCCAAAATTACCAGCCTGTTTGCCTAAATGACAAAAGGCTGTTGGCCGCTCTGCCCTTAACTGCGCCAGCAAAGCCTCCCCTATTGTGGATTTCCCACTTCCATCACACCCAACCAAGGCTATCACTGGCTGGTGCCGTCCCTCAACTGGTTGGGGCATGAACTCGCTTACACGCATAGCACTCTCATCGTTTTTAATGCGTCTATCATAGCCTGTCTTGCTCCTCCATAACAGGCTTATGATAAACCCGCCCGCATAAAGTGCCTCATAATAAATAGGCTTTTTTAACGAATGGTTAGACGCCCTACGGTCCTACTTCTACCAAGACCTCATAACTGTTTTTATTTATTTTATAAAGCAATCCCATAACGCCGCGCGCACCACACCATTACCGTATAAAGTACGATAGTCATAACACATCCCACAGCCAAGCTGCCCCAAAAAGGCCAATCACGCCTCAATAACGCCGGAATAAGCAAAAACATGGGGAGAGAGGGCAGGACGTACCAAAAGGTGGCCTCACTATGGGTTTCCATCATCGCCCGGTCAGGCTTTTCTACCCACAGAAACATCATCCCCAAAACAGAAACAAGCGGGAGTGAAGCAATCAACGCACCAAAAGCAGGCAGACGCCGCCCAACTGTAGCAATAGACGCTATCAAGATAGCGGAAAGAATTGTTTTAAGGAGGAACGGAGCCATAAACATCCTTCATCATGCAGGAGAAAATGGCCGATTGTGGTGGGCACACTAGGGCTCGAACCTAGGACCCGCTGATTAAGAGTCAGCTGCTCTACCAACTGAGCTATGTGCCCACAATCGCTTACCGATGCCCTTCCTCTATCAGACCACTGCTAAGCGAGCAAGAGCTTTTACGCCATTCCTGACAAAAAGATTACATTTTAGCGTGTAAGATGCGCCATCAAGGCCTCAAATTGCTCTAATGAGGAATAATTAATCTTCAAAGAGCCACTTTTGCCATTAAACCGTATCTGCGTTTTCAGGCCAAAGCGCGCTGATAAATCCTCCTCCAAACGTGTGATCTCTGGGGCGGGGTGCGCTGCTTTAACCGCGGCCGACTCTGCCTTATTCAACCGCGCAACCATATCCTCCGTTTGCCGAACATTCAGCCCCTTGGACAGCACCTCCGCCATACCCGCTACAGGCTCAGGATGGCTTAATAAAGCCCGTGCATGGCCAGCACTTAAAGCCCCCTCGCGCAACTGAACCAACACAGGCTCGGGCAAATTAAGCAAGCGCATTGTGTTTGTAATATGCGAGCGAGACTTCCCAATCGCCCCAGCAAGCTCCTCTTGAGTTAGACTATAATCCTGCAACAAACGCTGCAATCCCATGGCTTCTTCCACCGGGTTTAGGTCCGAGCGTTGGAGATTCTCCACCATGGCCGCGGCCATAGCATCGGTATCATCAAGCTGACGAATATAAACGGGCACCTCATGCAGACCCGCCTTTTGTGAGGCCCGCCAACGGCGTTCCCCCGCGATGATTTGATACCGCCCCTTATGCTCTGGGTCTGGTCGCACCAAAATAGGCTGAATCACCCCGCGTGAGCGAATGGAATCCGCAAGCTCGGCCAAACGCTCCTCATTCATATCCCGCCGCGGCTGAAACGGGCTAGGGGAGAGAAGGTCCACCCCCAAACTCCCCGGCTGAGATGATGCACGGGCCTCTGTTTGCGGGGCCCCCGCACGCGCTAAATCAGGAGCTTGGTCTCCCAGCAATGCAGCAAGCCCACGCCCTAACTTACGCGATGATGGTGATGCTTTTTTTGCCATGATGCTCAGCCTTTCTTCTTCAGCCGTTTTAGCAGCTCATCCCCTAAAGCTTCGTAAGCCTGCGCCCCGGTAGATGAGCGGGCATAATCCAACACAGGCTGACCATGGCTTTGCGCCTCGGAAATACGAATATTGCGCGGGATGACCGTCTTAAAGACTTGCTCCCCAAAAAAGCCGCGCGCATCTTCTGCCACAAGGGTGGAGAGATTATTACGCGTATCAAACATCGTCAGTACAATCCCTTCTAAATGAAGGTCCGCGTTAAAAGCCAAACGCACACGCTCAATCGAGCGTACAAGCTGACTAATCCCCTCCAAAGCAAAGAACTCACATTGCAAAGGCACTAACACACTTTGCGCCACAACAAGGGCGTTTAATGTCAGCAACCCAAGGCTTGGGGGGCAATCAATTAAGATAATATCGTAACGATGTAGTAATGGTTGTAGTGCATCCCGTAACCGATATTCCCGCCGGTCTTGGTCGATCATCTCCAGCTCGGCCCCAGCAAGGTCGGCATTTGCGGGCATGACATCCAGCTTTGGCACCACGCTTTTGCGGAGGAGCGTCTCTGCGGGCTCATCCTCCAACAAAGCACCATATGTGCCGCGGCCACGCTCATCATACTCCAAACCAAGGCCTGTTGAGGCATTGCCTTGGGGATCAAGGTCCACCAACAAGACACGCTTACGCCGCGCAAGGGCAGCCGCCAAGTTCAGGCTGGTTGTTGTTTTGCCCACGCCACCTTTTTGGTTGGCAATGGCGATAATATGCACAGTGTGAGAGGAAGGCTTAGACACGTCTAAAATCACTAATCTTGAGAAGGACCCCATCGGGGTCTGTATGGCTAGGGAAGCTATTATATAGCATGTGCCAGTCAGAGCGGGCTTTGGTCAACTCATCTGGCGTTTTTCTTCCCTTTAAAAACAAACAATAGCCATCCTCTTTTAACAAAGGCCGCGCCCACGTTAAAAGTTGGGGCAGGGGGGCAAGGGCACGAGCGGTGATAATATCGGCAGGCTCTAGCACAGCTTGCTCGATCCGTTTTGCCAGCACACTAACACGCGCCCCACATTCCCGCGCGGCCTCGCGTAAAAAGGCGCATTTGCGTTGGTCAGACTCAATTAGCGTAACAGGATTACCCGTTGCTATAGCGACAATCAAACCGGGAAAGCCCCCGCCTGAGCCAAGGTCAGTTATCCTTGCCCCTTCAGGCACATACGGCACAAGTTGGAGACTATCTTCAATATGCCGCTGGCGAAGATGGGCAATATCTTTAGGACTTACGAGGTTAATTTTCTCATTCCAGCGCGTTAAAAGCTGGGTGAAGTGAGCGAGCTTCGCTTCAGTTTCATGTGAAACATGGTGCATTAGGGACGGCTCCTCATATAAGCCAGCAGCGCAATCAAAGCCGCAGGGGTAACACCACGCACACGCCCAGCGGCTGCAAAATCAACCGGGCGGGCTGCACTTAATCGCTCTTGCATCTCTTGGCTTAGCCCCCCAATCGCCCCGTAATCCAAATCCTCCGGCAAACGAAGGGAAGCCTCACTTTTAAGTTGCTGAATCTCCCGCTCTTGCCGGCGCAGATACCCCCCATAGCGGGCCTCTGTTTGCACATGCCGCCCAATGCGCAACGGCAAAGCCGCAAACCACGGGGCCAGCTGGGCAAGCTGTGCTTCATCAGCTTGTGTGGCTAATACATCCAGCAAGCTGCGCCGCCGCCCATCTTGGGAGACCTCAATCCCATGTGCGCGCAAATCTTGGGGCAGAAAAACCGGCTGACGCGCCTGCTCCATCGCCGCCTCAATCTGACACACCGTATCCTTAAACGCAGCCTCACGCTCTGGCCCAACACAGCCAGCCTCAATCGCCTTCGGAGTGAGGCGTAAATCCGCATTATCTGCCCGCAATAACAAACGATATTCCGCCCGTGAGGTGAACATCCGATAAGGCTCGCTAATGCCATGGAGGGTGAGGTCATCAATCAACACACCAAGATACGATTCCTCCCGCCCTAATGTAAGCGGCTCCTTCCCCCCTACAGCGCGGGCCGCATTCAGCCCAGCGAGCAACCCTTGCGCCCCGGCTTCCTCATACCCTGTTGTCCCGTTAATCTGCCCAGCCAAATACAAACCGGGAAGGGCGCGTAACTCCAAAGAAGGCCTCAGCTCTCGCGGGTCCACATAATCATACTCCACCGCATAGCCGGGTGTGACGATGCGCGCTTGCTCCAACCCCGGCATAGAGGCAATCATCAGCTCTTGGACCTCCGCTGGGAGAGAGGTGCTAATGCCATTAGGATACACTAAATCCCCACCCGGATTGCCCGGTAGGGCCTCTGGCTCCAAAAAGATTTGATGACTATCGCGCCCAGCAAAACGAACAATTTTATCCTCAATAGACGGGCAATAACGCGGCCCCCGCCCGGTAATCTCCCCCCCATACATGGCAGAGAGATGGAGATTCTCCTCAATAATCTTATGGGTTTGTGGCGTTGTTTGGGTAATACGGCACGAAATCTGCTTATTCGGCAAAGAGGTGGTGAGTGTACTAAATGCCTCTGGCTGCACGTCTCCCTCATCAGCAGGCAGGGCCTCCCAGTCGATACTCTCGCGGGCAAGGCGCGGGGGGGTGCCCGTTTTTAACCGCCCCATCTTCAACCCCAAAGCCTCCAACCGCTCACCGAGCATCGTCGCAGGGGCATCCCCAATACGCCCCGCTGGTCGGCTCACCCGCCCTGTATGAATCACCCCCCGCAGGAAGGTCCCGCTCGTCAACACAACAGCCCCCGCCATAAAGCGGCGGCCATCCTCACACACCACACCGCGCACATGACCTTGCTCGACAATCACATCCCCCACAGCCCCGGCAAGTATGGTCAGATGAGGGGTTTGGGCCAAAAGCCCCTGAATCGCCGCCCGGTATAAGGACCGATCCGCCTGCGCACGCGGGCCATGCACCGCCGGCCCTTTGGAGCGATTAAGCAGCTTAAAATGAATCCCCGCTTGGTCCGCTGCTTTGCCCATCAGGCCATCAAAGGCATCAATCTCCCGCACGAGATGGCCTTTACCAATGCCCCCAATCGCTGGGTTGCACGACATGCTGCCTATCGTGTCCAGCTTATGGGTTAAAAGCAATGTGTCTGCCCCAAAACGGGCCGCGGCGGCGGCGGCTTCCGTCCCTGCATGGCCGCCCCCCACGACGATAACATCATAGCGTTGCGTATGTGATGTACTCATGCCGTAATGTTACTTTCCTATACAAAACTGGCCGAAAATTGTATCGAGCAGGGCCTCTACATCCACATGGCCTGTCAGCCGCCCTATAGCCTGCATTGCTAAGCGCAACTCCTCCCCGCGTACCTCCGGCCATGAGGCCTCCAACGCATGGGTAAGATGCTGCTGCGCCTCCTGCAACCCTGCACGATGGCGCGCCCGCGTTAAAGGCGGTGTGCCACGTTGTGCCATAAGCGTGGCAAGATGTGCTTTTAGCCATTCACGCAAGGGGGTTAAACCGGCCTCATCCTGCGTATGCACCCCAAGTTCACCT
Organism: Bombella sp. ESL0378; assembly: GCF_009725845.1. Taxonomy (NCBI): domain Bacteria; kingdom Pseudomonadati; phylum Pseudomonadota; class Alphaproteobacteria; order Acetobacterales; family Acetobacteraceae; genus Bombella; species Bombella sp. ESL0378. Next base: position 154,107 of record NZ_WNIF01000010.1, read on the forward strand.
CCCTGAGTCGGAGTCAGGTCTGTCTTGGTGCGTAATTTTACAGCATGAGGGGCAAGCAAAGGCGTCTCATCCCCCGGCCCGACGAGATGAAACAATACATCCGCCTTCTCCACATGCTGCATGGTCCGGCGGATGCCTTCAGCCTCAATCTCATCCTCTGTCTCGCGTAGCCCTGCTGTATCAATCAAGCGAACCCGAATCCCCTCAATCATCCACTCAACACTTATCGCATCCCGCGTTGTGCCAGCTTTTTGCGTCACGATGGCTGCATCCTGCCCACTAAGAGCATTAAGCAAACTTGACTTCCCGACATTTGGGGCCCCAGCGAGAACAATCTTCAACCCATCCCGCACAATCTCGCCCCGCTCATCAGCAAGATGAGCCTGCATCTCCTGCGCTAAAGCCCGACACTCTTCTATAAGGGCACCCTCCACCTCTGGGGGAAGCTCCTCATCGGGGAAGTCAATCAACGCTTCCTGTTGGGCTAAAATCTGCCGCAATCGCGCTGCCCATCCTGTATAAAGCTGGCTTAATGCCCCATCAGCTTGCCGCAAGGCTTGATGACGCTGCGCTTGTGTTTCCGCCTCAATTAAATCCGCAATCGCTTCCGCTTGGAGAATATCCATCCGCCCCGCTTGGACAGCCCTGCGGGTAAACTCCCCCGGCTCAGCAGGGCGGCCACCAAGATGCACAAGAGCCTGCGCTACGGCCTCTATAATCGCCGGGCCAGCATGGAGGTGCAGCTCAAAACTATCTTCCCCTGTATAAGAGCGCGGCCCCGGCAACCATAAGATAAGGGCATGGTCTAACACATCCCCCTCATATGTTAAGGCCCGCACGCTAGCGTGACGCGGCGGCGGTAAAGCCCCGCATAATGCCTTTAAAATCTTACCACTCTCCGGCCCGCTTACCCGCATAACCGCAATCGCCCCCTGCACGGGGCCTGTCGCTATAGCAAAAATTGTATGAGTGGATGCGCCAGATATGTTCATGCCGCCTTTCATACAGCACTCCTGCCAGAAAAGCAGCGTTTTGTAGAAAGAATTGACGCTCATCGCTAAAACAGGCAGCTTAGAACTTATGCCACAGCTTTCTTTTCATTCCCCCCTAGGTGCCCTCACTCTTAGCGAAGAAGACGGGCGCATCGTCTCCCTTGATGAAGGCTGGGGACGCGACCAGAGTGAGACCCCGCTCCTGCTTCAGGTACGAGACATGATGCAGGATTATTTTGATGGCAAAGTGGTGGATTTCCAATCCATCCCGCTCATGCTGTGTGGCACAGCCTATCAAGAGCGCGTATGGGCTGCCTTACGCACAATTCCCTACGGTCAAACCCGCAGCTATGCCGAGCTAGCCCGCAGCATCGGCGGTAGCCCGCAATCCATCGGCCAAGCCGTGGCGCGCAACCCGTTGCTTATCCTCATCCCCTGCCATCGCGTATTGCCCTCTCATGGCAAAAACTACGGCGATTACAGCGGCTTTGACGGAGCCGAGAGCAAAGCCTTCCTGCTCGACTTAGAGCGTGAGATACTCACCCCGTAAAAACGGGCTGTTATAAAACATACCCTATAAGCTCCATACAAAATTGTAATAATAGCTTTTTCGTACCTGCCTCATCCGCCAAAAACAGGCATTTAACAAGTACCGATATCCTTTACATAAACAATACCTATCACAGAAAAAATAAAACCAATTTTATAATGTCTCATAAGTCCAATAACGAAAAATATGAAGTCTTCCTAATTTAACGGAAAGGAACGATTATTTATGGTTACCGACCATAATATACCCCTGATAATCGCACGAATACAATTTGCACTTACCGTTGGCGTACATATAATATTTCCTGCATTTTCAATCGGACTATCTGTCTTTCTCACATTCCTTGAAGGGATGTGGTTAAGAACGACTGATAATCGTTATTTAAATCTCTTTAAATATTGGTTGAAGGTCTTTTCAATCGTCTTTGGGATGGGTGTCGTCTCCGGGATCGTTATGGCTTACGAATTCGGCACAAACTGGGCTAGATTCTCTGCCAAAGCAGGACCGATCACCGGTGTTCTACTCTCCTATGAGGTTATGACAGCCTTCTTCATGGAGGCAGGCTTCCTTGGTGTTATGCTTTTCGGGCTAAACCGAGTTGGGCGCAAAATGCACTTCTTTGCCACTTGTGCTGTCACCACGGGAACACTCATCTCCATGACATGGATCCTTGCGTCAAACTCATGGATGCAAACCCCGCAAGGCTATATCATCGACCCTGAAACCGGCCATTTTTTACCAAAAGATTGGCTGGCCATTATTTTTAATCCGTCATTCCCTTATCGGATCATCCATATGGGACTGGCCGCTATGCTCTCTGTCGCCTTTACTGTAGCGGCGGCTGGAGCGTGGCATCTACTCAAAGCAAAAAAGAACAAAACACAGGCTGATAGTACAGTCCGCCTTATGTTCTCCCTCTCCCTTTGGATGATTGTCGCCACAGCCCCGCTCCAAATCTTGGCAGGTGATATGCACGGGCTAAATACCCTGAAATATCAACCCGCTAAGATTGCAGCGATAGAAGGAGACTGGATAAGTGAGAGACGGGCTCCCGAACTGCTCTTTGGCATCCCGAACATGAAGACCGAGCATACAGATTATGCCATAAGTGTCCCACTACTTGGCTCTCTCATCCTTACCCATGACATTAATGGCAAGGTCCCCGGGTTAAAAGATTATCCAGCAGACCAACGGGCCCCCTCGCCAATTGTATTCTTCTCCTTCCGCATCATGGTTGCCTTGGGAGGGATTATGCTGCTCTGTGGTTTATGGTCACTCTGGCTACGCCATAGGGGACGGTTTTTTACACATCCACTCTTCTTGCGGGTAATGCTCATCATGGCCCCGGCCGGCTTTGTTGCATTGCTCTGCGGCTGGGTCACCACCGAGGTAGGCCGCCAACCATGGACTGTGTACGGCTTACTTCGCACAGAAGACAGTGCCTCACCCCTTGCTCTCTCTAGCCTGTCTTTCTCCATGCTCTTTTTTGTCGTGATTTATGTTTTTGTCTTTGGCTCTGGCCTTCTCATGCTCGTCCGTCTGCTCAGAACCGCCCCAGAAGCCACCGATAACACTCATGATGACACCATGATTCTAGGTAGTCATCACCATACGGTCTCTCATAACAAAGAGGTGCCCTGACATGTCCGGTCTTGCTTATTATTTGCCCTTCATCTGGGCTTTCATCGTCATTCTAGCCATCTCTATCTATGTCATTCTGGATGGTTTTGACTTAGGCATTGGTATGCTCTTTGCTTTTGAGAAAAAGCCAGAGCACCGCGATGTTATGATCAACACCATTGCCCCTGTCTGGGATGGTAATGAGACATGGATGGTTTTAGGGGGTGCTACATTATTTGGTGTTTTCCCCGGTGCTTACAGTACATTACTACCCGCTTTTTATATTCCCATCATCATCATGCTGGGTGCCCTAATCTTCCGTGGTGTTGCCTTTGAGTTCCGCATCATGGCGCACTCCCCCGGTTACCGGACATTCTGGAACAAGGGCTTCATGGCAGGCTCCATGCTCGCATCCTTTTGCCAAGGATGTATTCTTGGGGGCTATGTCCAAGGAATCCACACTCATGACGGTGCTTTTGCCGGTGGCCCAATGGATTGGCTAACACCCTTTAGTGTTCTCTGTGGCCTCTCTGTCATCATCGGCTATGCCCTTTTAGGCACAACATGGTTGGTCTGGCGCACATCCGATGAGCTAGAAGCACAATGCCGCCGTTGGTCTAAACGGCTATCTATCCTAATGCTTCTTTGCATCATTGCCGTTAGCTGTTGGACGCCTTTCCTCCATGCGCCCTATCTTCATCACTGGCTTGCTTTCCCGAACATTCTGTTCGGCCTGCCTGTCCCGCTACTCGTAGCCCTATTTGGGTTTATGATGTGGCACAGTTTGGATAAAGACCACACTATTACACCCTTCCTCTGCACTATAGGATGGTTCCTACTAAGTTTGGTGGGGCTAGCTATCACCATCTGGCCCTACGCTGTTCCCCCAACATTAACCCTGTGGGATGTAGCATCACCTGTTCCCAGCCAGCTCTTCCAACTTGTTGGGACCGTTATCTTGCTCCCTATCATTACAGGATACTCAATTTATTCTTACTATCTCTTTCGTGGAAAGGTCACCAAAGCCGATGGATATCACTAAATTCATCACATATGATGCAAAGAAGGTTCCCACTTCTTTTTGTAAGCGTCTAGGCTGGTTCCTCAGCCTCTGGATAGCGGGCACGGTCACCATTATTCTGGTGGCCAGCCTGCTCCATATGTTGATCCCTCATTGAAGGACAGCCCACTAACATAGACCCGTTATAAAAAAGGCAGGTCCCTTAATGAGGGCCTGCCTTTTTTGCAGCAACTTACTAACTATAATAATCTAGTTATTCATCGCATCGAAGAAATCCTGATTTGTCTTGCTATAGCGCAGCTTATCAAGCAGGAAGTCCATAGCATCCATCGTGCCCATGGGAGCCAAGATACGGCGAAGGACCCACATTTTGGAGAGGGAGGCACGATCCACCAATAGCTCCTCCTTACGCGTGCCGGACTTGGTGATGTCGATAGCGGGGAAGGTCCGCTTATCAGCCAATTTACGATCCAACATCAGCTCGGAGTTACCTGTACCCTTAAACTCTTCGAAGATGACCTCATCCATACGGGAGCCTGTATCAATCAAGGCTGTAGCGATAATGGTAAGGGAGCCGCCTTCCTCAATATTACGCGCCGCACCGAAGAAGCGTTTAGGCCGTTGGAGGGCATTAGCATCCACACCACCGGTCAACACCTTACCAGATGACGGCACAACCGTGTTATAGGCACGCGCAAGACGTGTGATGGAATCTAACAAGATGACCACATCGCGCTTATGCTCAACAAGACGTTTGGCTTTCTCCAACACCATTTCCGTCACCTGCACATGACGATGAGCGGGTTCATCAAAGGTGGAGGACACAACCTCACCACGCACAGAGCGGGCCATGTCTGTCACTTCCTCAGGTCGCTCATCAATAAGCAGAACAATGAGGAACACATCAGGATGATTTGCCGAGATAGAGGCCGCAATGCTTTGCAGCATGACCGTCTTACCCGTCCGCGGGGGGGCGACAATCAACGCACGCTGGCCCATCCCAATAGGAGCGACAAGGTCAATCACGCGGGAGGTATAATCTTTTTGGTCTTTACGGTCCCGTCCCTTGCTTTTTGCTGGGGCAGGGGCGGCATTAACAGCATCTTGCTGCTCTGTCTCCATCCGCAAAGGACGCTCAGGAAAGAGCGGTGTTAGATTATCAAAATTAATCCGCGTGCGAACTTGCTCCGGAGCTTCAAAATTGATCGTATTGACATTTTGCAGGGCGAAATAACGCTCGCCATCCCGTGGGGCGCGGATTTCCCCTTCCACCGTATCACCCGGCCGCAAGGCAAAACGCCGCACTTGCGCAGGGGAGACGTAAATATCATCAGGGCCGGGAAGGTAGTTTGCCTCTGGGCTACGAAGGAAGCCAAAACCATCCGGCAAAATCTCAAGAGTGCCCTCGCCGTAAATAGCCTGTTCACGCTCGGCAAGAGTTTTGAGAATAGCGAACATCATATCCTGCTTCCGCAGGGATGAGGCATTCTCAACCTCCAATTCTTCAGCAAAAGCCAATAGATCAGCGGGAGATTTCTTCTTCAATTCGGCGAGATGCATGAAATGATGCGCCTTGATAAGCCCCTCTCACGAAGGGTGAAAATAGGAAAGAAAACGGAAGTCCAGACTAAGGGCCAATAAAGGCCCCCAAATACTACCAATCAATAGAGACAAGCAAAATGACGTTTCTCTAAAGAAAGACTGGCAAAACTGCCTTCCGGTGCGAAGGGAATGACCCGGCAGGCTGGGCAGGACGCCGCCTCCATAAGGTCCGACTCCTCATTAAGTGAAAGGGGCCGATACTGTCAAGACGCCCCCTCTCACTTAACATCATCATACTTACACAACCTTTAGCAGCGCATCCGCTGTTCGTAAGGAAAGTGCCATAATGGTCAAAGCAGGATTAGCCGCCCCAGAGCTAGGGAAGGTAGAGTGATCGCTTATCCATAGATTCTCAATATCAAAACTACGGCCATAGGGATTAACCACCGCAGAGCCTGCATCTTTACCCATACGGCATGTGCCAATCATATGGGCAGCACGGCTTATGACCCGTATATCCTTCGCCCCGATCGACTCCCACATCTTCACCATAAGACGGGTAGCATGGCGATGCATGGCCTCCTCATTAGGGCCATAACTGTAATCAATGCGCGGTTTTGGCAGGCCAAAAGCATCTTTCTCCTCCGAGAGGGTTACGCGGTTTTCCTCCCGTGGGAGGCTCTCCCCATGCATCCCAATACCGGCACTATAATTATAGGCGGCCAAAGTTTGGCTTAAAGCTTCACCACGCCGCCCATCAGCACGCACAAGATTTGCCGCCCATGTCAGAGGCATCATACCGAGGGATTGCAGCAAATAGCCCCCCGCAAAATCCGCATCCTTAGGCCGAAGCATATCCTCAGTAATCGTAAGGGATGGGTATCCTTTATTCGGCCGGATTTCCTCATCAAACACGCCCCACACTTGGGTGGAGACATGTGTCATGTAATTCCGCCCCACTTGGCCGGAGCTATTGGCCAGACCATTATGCAGTAATAAGCGAGCCGTCTCCACCGCCCCAGCGGCAAGAACAACAGCCTTACATTTTTGCCGTTCTTCTCGCCCATCTTTTACATAAATGACAGCTGTAATCCGCCCCTGACTATCACGCTCAAAAGCTGTTGCCATACAGCCGGGACGCAGCTCCGCCCCATGAGCGCAAGCTAGCGGTAGATAGGTATTATCAACACCTGATTTCGCCCCATTGCGGCAACCTTGATGGCAGGCCCCGCAATTAACACACCCTTCACGATGACCAAAATGAGGCTGCTCACGCCCTTGCGAAATCACAGCTACAGGCCCATCCGCATGGCGTAACCCTACATTATCGCACGCTTTCCGCATTTTAAGGGCTGCTGCATTAGGAGCCAAAGGGGGATAGGCATAATGGCGGCTTTCATCCCACGGATAATGCGCCGGGCCGCTGACCCCGATAAAGCGTTCAACCTCCTCTATATAAGGTTGAATCTCCTCAGCACCGAAGGGCCAATCAACCCCTTGGCCAGTCTCACTATAGAGATGAAACTCCCGCTTATCCATTCGTGGTAAAAATGCCCCGTAATGAAGCAAAGAGCCCCCAAGGCCCGTCCCGCTATTATTGCCACCAAAGGCTTGTGGGGTCTTCCCACCGGAGAGCCGCTCATGCAGCCAATAAAGCTCCTGCGCGGTTGGCTCATCAGGCGTATGGGACCGCGCTTGAAAAGCCGGTCCTGCTTCCAACGCTACGACCTTTCGCCCTGCTTGGGCCAGCCGCGCTATAAGAGGGGCACCACCGGCCCCTGTACCGATAACAACAACATCAGCAATTTGTTGTGAAACATCATTCATCATGTTCTGCGTCATCAAACTATGTCCATCACCTTATGGATAAAGTGGTTTAGGTTGGGGTACATGGGGATTGTACGGGCTTTTATGAGAGCGGTACCGAGTACTGGGGACGGTACTGTACTCCCTTATAAAAAGGGGATTGTACACAGGCCCATTGTGGAAAAAGAAGGATAACATCCTAGAGGCCTTGAGTCTTCTTGCTTAGTGAAGTTGTACACAGTGTGAGTAAGCTGGGGTACATTTTTAGAAAGCCGGGTACCCCAGTTTTCACAGGGTTTAACCACATCATCAATTTATAATTTTATAAATTAAAATGTTGTGTTGTCGGTCTTTCTTCTCACGCACACTATGATTTCACGTCATTTTCGCTTTAAAGCTGAACCCTCTACGGATGGAACTTTTCTCTCACATATAGCCCTTTATCCCACCATGTTTTATGGATGATTCCGATTCAAAAAACGGCGTTCATTTTCAGGCTCAAACGCTTCTTTTTGCTCTAAGCTATGAGCCGAAAATCCTTGTATTTCCTTATCTCCACCGGTCATATTGGCAGAAATACCAAGCTTATCTTGCGCTATAGGATGCGCCAGAAAAGACGATACAATCGCCGTGCGCATATCCCCACTCCACAAAGCCATCTGGGCAGGGGAAAAAGCAGCGGAAGAGCAAGCTGGTAATGTGCCTGCAAAAGCATCATCAAGCAGAGAGCCACGATCTTCAGCCTTTAAGGCTGTATAAGAGGTGCTAAAAAGATGCTGAGCGTAATCATTAAGAGAAGCTAGGCCCATCTCCCAAGCTTTTAAGTCAGTTGGGAGGTCGGCAAAACGCCACCCATCACCCGGCCCGGCGAGGGTTTTATCAATCATAACAGCAAGGTTAAGGTGAACATCACCAAGCAGAGAGCTTTGTGGCAAAATATCATCGCAAACTTGCTCTAAACAATCGAAAGATGATGCAGAGAGATGCTCTCTCTTGCCTTGTTCATCCTCCATACGTTGTAACAGCGCAGAGCGCGTGCGGGCTGATATATGGTCTGATTGAAGGAAATCAGGGGGTGTGCGTGGCATGGTCTTTTCCTATAAGAAAGATGAAAAAAGTAAGAGAAGGCTTTACCCTATTGTCTCATCAGGAGATATAAGGGAATGAAATGCGAGGCCTTTTCTGGCAAGTGGGGGGTAAAACCCGTTTTTCAAGTTCTAAAAAAGCAGGAGACATAAGGTGACGGTTGAAATTAAGGTCCCTGTGCTTGGGGAGAGCCTAAATCAGGCAACCGTGGCACGTTGGCTCAAGCAGTCTGGTACATATGTACAGGCTGGGGAAACGATTTTAGAGCTAGAGACGGATAAAGTGACCCTAGATGTCCCCGCACCAGCGGCAGGGCAATTAACATATGACCTTGCTGAGGGCATTGATGTTGATGTTGGGCAGGTTGTTGCTCTTATTGATGAGACAGCACCACCACCGCGCGTTGCTCCAAAAGAGACGGTGGATGAACACGCCCCAGAGCCTGCGTTTGCGGTGGTTGATGATGCCCCACCGGCCTCTCCCGCCCCTCAAGAGGTTGTATCTGTGAAAGATGATAGGCAAGAGAAAGAACCTTTCATAGAGCATGTGGCTGAGGGGAATGAAGGAGAACGGCGCGTACCGATGAGCCGCCTTCGCCAAACCATCGCCCGTAATTTAAAGGCGGCGCAAAATAACGCGGCTATTCTTACAACCTTTAATGAGGTTGATATGAGCGCGGTGAAGGAATTGCGCGCTCAATATCGGGATTTGTTTGAGAAGAAGCATGAAGGTGCCCGATTGGGCTTTATGTCCTTTTTTGCTCGCGCTGTTATAGGGGCTTTAAAGGATTATCCTATCCTAAATGCACAGATTGACGGCCAAGAGATTGTCTATCGGGATCATGTTAATCTTGGCATTGCTGTGGGAACAGAGCGCGGCTTGGTGGTGCCTGTTCTGCGTCATGCAGAGACGTTGAGCTTTGCGGAGCTAGAGAAACGCATTGCCGATTATGGGAAACGGGCCCGTAAAGGTGGCCTTGCTCTTAAAGAGTTAGAAGGGGGGAGCTTTACCATCACGAATGGTGGAATCTTTGGTTCGTTGCTCTCCACGCCCATTCTTAATGCCCCGCAATCTGGGGTGTTGGGTATGCATGCAATTCAGGAGCGGCCTGTTGCCCGCAATGGGCAGGTGGTCATCCGGCCTATGATGTATGTGGCCCTCTCTTACGATCATCGGCTTGTTGATGGACGTGAGGCGGTAAGCTTCCTCGTGCGGTTAAAAGAGTTGATTGAAGACCCACGCCGTTTGCTTTTGGATATTTGACCCTAAGCTAAATGGTAAAAAAAACCCCCTCTATTCTGATTGGATAGAGGGGGTTTTGTTAAAGAGGTAAGGTTATAAGGGGGTGTTGATTATCAATGGCCCCAACCAGCGGGGATTTTGCCACCATTGTTAGCAAGCTCGGTGTAAACTTGCTTAATGAGCCATACATTCATCGTGGCGGTATCGTTTTTATCGCCTGTATAATGCAGCTCATCAGCTAGGGACTGACGAGCCTGTAAGGAGCTGTCGAGCCCTAGGAGCTTGAGAAGATCAACAATCGATTCTTTATAGTTCAAAGGTTGTCCTGCCTTAGCAGCCAGCTCTTTTAGAACAGCATCTACATCGACTTGCGCAACAGAAGGCGTGGCAGATGGTGCAGCATTGTCAGCGGCTTCCGCAGGGGACGTGCCAAGCAGGCTTTTGGCAAAGTGCGAGACTTTGGAGACGATGTCGTTAAAAAGACCCATGATGTAGTCCTTCCTTCAAATAGGAGTGAAAAGGTTGGGCCATGCTCTTTGCCTTCATTTTTATATGAAAGCAAGGAGCATGACTGATAGTAGTGATTAATATCGGTACAGGTCGTGCTTAAACGGCCCTGTTGGGGAAACACCGATATAATCAGCTTGCGCTTGCGTCATCTTAGAGAGAGTGGCTCCGACCTTTGCGAGATGCAAGGCAGCGACTTTTTCATCAAGAATCTTTGGCAATGTGTACACTTTCCCCGCTTCATATTGGCCGGGTTTAGCGTTCCAAAGTTCAATCTGTGCAAGGGTTTGGTTGGTAAAGGAGGCAGACATCACAAAAGAGGGATGACCTGTTGCATTACCAAGATTCACCAAACGCCCTTCAGAGAGGAGGATTAAGCGGCGGTTAGGGGCAAGCTCAATCTCATCAACCTGTGGTTTAATGTTGGTCCATTTATGGTTGCGCAGGGCAGAGACCTGAATCTCACTATCAAAATGCCCGATATTGCAGACAATGGCCCGGTCTTTCATCTCACGCATATGCTCAATGGTAATGATGTCCTCATTACCGGTGCAGGTGACGAAAATATCCCCACGCGGAGCGGCATTTTCCATCGTGACGACTTCATACCCTTCCATAGCAGCTTGAAGGGCGCAGATTGGGTCTACCTCTGTGACCAGCACACGGCAGCCAGCACTCCGCAGAGAGGCGGCAGAGCCTTTACCCACATCACCATAACCAGCCACGACAGCGACTTTGCCAGCCATCATAACATCAGTCCCGCGGCGGATGGCATCAACCAAGCTCTCGCGGCACCCATAAAGGTTATCGAACTTCGATTTCGTCACGCTATCATTAACATTGATAGCAGGGACTTTCAGCAGCCCTTTGCGTTCCATCTCCCAAAGGCGATGCACGCCTGTTGTGGTTTCTTCAGAGATACCGCGAACCTCTTTGAGAAGGTCGGGGTATTTTTCGTGCATGAGGGTTGTAAGGTCCCCCCCATCATCAAGGATCATATTAGGTGTCCAGCCATCAGGGCCTTTGATGGTCTGCTCAATACACCAAATGAACTCCTCCTCATTCATCCCCTTCCACGCGAAAACGGGGATATTTGCTGCAGCAATGGCTGCGGCGGCTTGGTCTTGGGTGGAGAAGACATTGCAAGAGGACCAACGGACCGTTGCCCCAAGGGCGATGAGTGTCTCAATAAGGACAGCGGTTTGAATGGTCATATGCAGGCAGCCAGCAATCCGCGCGCCTTTAAGCGGCTGGCTTTTGCCATATTCGGCACGCAGAGCCATCAGGCCCGGCATTTCCCCTTCTGCGATGGAGATTTCCTTACGGCCCCAATCGGCAAGGGACATATCGCGGACTTTGTAATCCTGTTTACTCATTTATTGTTCCTCAGCTTTTTGCTGTTTTTGGACCTCATAACTATAGAGCCTTGCATAGTCGGTGGGAAGGAGAGGAGGTTAAGAGTTTCCAGCAGAAAATAAGCCTCCCTATATTGCGTCCTATTTAGCAACGTGCCAGAGAACAAAGCGCGCTTTTAAATAAGGGGCGTTATACCTCCCAGAGGGAGGGATGGCCGTGCCTTCGGTCCGGGTTAAAAACTGTAATGGGGGTGGTTATGCCCGACAATACTGTTCCGACTTTCTCTTTTACAGTGCTGGACCCTGCTTTAAAGGAGGCTCATTCCGTCCCACGCATTAAAGGGCTTGTTTGGGCGATTGAGGCTGTGCCGGGGAAGGGCATCACCCCGTTGGAAGCCGATGAGGTCCAACGTATTTTGCAATCTCCCGCTGTGGAAGACCCAGAAAATGATGTGTTGTTAGAGGCGAACTCATGGTGTTGGCTGCATTTTGATACGGTTCATCGCTCTGCACGCAGCCATGTAGGGCGTTTGCCCGGTATGCCAGAAGATGTTGGCATGATGTTAGCAGAGACGGATTACGGCATTGCGTTGGAAGCCGCGGATGATACGGTTTGGGGGGCTTTACCGGCTTTTGATGATGCGTTAGCGGAGGAAGATCGCGAGATTTGTGCATGGCGGTTTGCGATGCGGCAAAATTTGCTCATCACCACGCGCCGCACGCCCATCCCTGTTTTAGGATCGGCTTATCGCTCCTTACAGACACAAGGTGTCCCGCGTAATCCCGCTGGGGTTATAGACCGTGTTTTGAGGGACTTTACCGGGACGGTACGCCGCCAACTGGGCCAGCTTGATGATGAATTAGACCGCGCGGAAGATGTCCTCTTAGCTATTGAGCATGGCTCCGACCTTGGGCATCTTGGTGGGATTGTAGGTAAAGTGCGCCGCCGTGCGACAGAGCTGCGGCGCGTTGTCATGCCGATTGACCGTGTATTGCGTGATGAAGATCTCGACCTCCCCGATTGGGCGGAGGATGATTTGCGTGACCGTGCCGAGCGACAGATTCATGCTGCGTTGGATGACCTCATCGCTTTACAAGACCGCGCGCGTTCGCTGCAAGATGAGCTTGCCTCTAGCCAAGCTGAAGAAACAAACCGCCGCCTATGCATTGTCTCTATTGTGACGACCCTTATGCTCCCTGCCACATTAGTAACGGGCTTCTTTGGGATGAATACCGGCGGTATGTTCCTAGCCTCTGGCGGGTTAGGCACCATCTTTGCGGGAGGGTTGTGTATCGCGGCCATGATTGTGACCTTCATCTTTATGAAGATGGCACGGCTTTTTTAGACAAATAAAGGAAGGAAACAGTAGCACAGAGCGTTGTTGCAAATTATTATCATAATAAATACTTACAGTCTTATATCGGTACTAATTATGAGAGACGATTATGTCATTCTTTTAAAGAAAAAGGGGATGGACAGCATCCGCAAACCTGCTTATCCTCCCGCATTGAAGGCTAATACCGGAGTGGATTGGAACTGTTTATTAGAGAAACAGGATTAATCATCTTCCTTTTCGCGTAGGTACTACCTATTTTCTGACATCAGATAGTAAGGAAGGAGTCCTTTAAATGTCTGATAAAAACATCATTCGCACAACAGCCGGTGCCCCTTGGGTGAGCAATCAGGACAGTAAATCTGCTGGTCCTCGTGGTCCGTTGCTGCTGGAGAATTATCAGCTAATTGAAAAGCTGGCTCACCAGAACCGTGAGCGTATCCCAGAGCGTACTGTCCATGCTAAGGGTGTTGGTGCCCATGGGACATTGACTGTCACAAAGGACATCACGAAATATACATGTGCGTCTCTTTTCTCCAAGGTTGGGAAGAAGACGGAGATGTTCTTGCGGGCTTCCACCGTTGCTGGTGAGCGCGGGGCTGCTGATGCCGAGCGTGACGTACGCGGTTGGGCGCTGAAGTTCTATACCGATGACGGTAACTGGGATTTGGTGGGTAATAACACGCCGGTCTTCTTCATCCGTGATCCGATCAAGTTCCCGGACTTCATCCATACGCAAAAGCGTCATCCACGCACTAATCTGCGTTCTGCTACAGCGATGTGGGACTTCTGGTCTCTTAGCCCAGAGAGCTTGCATCAGGTCACTATCCTGATGTCTGATCGTGGTATCCCTAAAGGCATCCGTAACATGAACGGGTATGGCAGCCATACCTACTCTATGTGGAATGCGAAGGGTGAGCGTTTTTGGGTGAAGTTCCACTTCAAAACCCATCAGGGTCATGAGTTCTACACAACTGAGGAAGCGGCCGAGGTTGTTGCTAAGACCCGTGAATCCACACAAGAAGACCTGTATGAGAACATCGAGAAGGGGAACTTCCCCAAATGGACGTTCTATATTCAGGTGATGGAAGAAGAAGAAGCCGAGCGCGTCAACTTTAATCCGTTTGATGTAACTAAGGTTTGGTCTCATAAGGATTATCCGTTGATTGAGGTTGGTGAGCTAGAGCTTAACCGCAACCCAGAGAATTACTTCGCTGAGGTTGAGCAGGCTTCGTTCTCTCCATCCAATATTGTGCCGGGTATTGGTTTCTCTCCTGACCGTATGTTGCAGGGGCGTATCTTCGCCTATGCAGATGCGCATCGCTACCGTGTTGGGACGCATTATGAGGCATTGCCGATTAACCGTCCTAAAATCAAGGTGAAGAATTATCATCTTGATGGGCCGATGCTTCATGATGTGCCAAAGCGTGGCGATGGCGATTATTATGAGCCAAACTCCTTTGGTGGCCCGGTAGAGGATTTAGCAGCGATGGAGCCGCCGCTGCGTGTTAGTGGGGATGCCACCTATTACGAGCATCGTAAGGATGGTGACGACTTCGCTCAGCCGCGTGCTTTGTTCCATCTGTTTGATGCAGGGCAGAAGCAGCGTCTGTTCAACAATATCGCAGGGGCTATGGCTGGTGTGCCGCAAAATATCATCGACCGTCAGCTTGCTTTGTTTGAGAAGGTTGACCCTGCCTATGCCGAAGGGGTCCGTAAGGCTCTAAAAGGCTGCTAAGCTGGTTTAAGCATCTACGCTAAACTAAGGAAAAGCCCTTTGCGTTATAGGCGCAGAGGGCTTTTTTACATGTTGATATGGATGATGAAGGTAGAGGCAAGGGAGGGATCATCACCATGTTGTAGGGTGATGACATCTTGTTGTCCGGCGGGGAGTTGCCCAAGGCGTGTTAATTCAGAAAGATTTTCAGGGAGGGGGACGTCAATCTCTCCAATATGGAGATGGAAGGGCACCTCTGATGAAACATGAGCTGGGCCAATAACATGCTGATTTAACGCGCGGAGTTCAGCGTGGTTTTGGTCGATGAGGCGTGCAAGCCCTTTATAGCCCTCTAGTGTTAAGGGGAGGAAAGAGCTTGCTTCATCTTGGCTCTCGGCAGTGAAATCAAGCGTATTATCCTCCGACCTAAAGGTAAGCCAATGACGGTTTGTTTCTGCATTGCGGAGGGTTATCAAACCGCGTGATGTGGGGATGATGTCACTCTCTGGCAGAGGGAAGGGGAGGGAGATGCGTTTATGAAACCGTGCCGTGAGAGGGGGGTTATCCTCATAAGAGGTGAGAGGCGCCTTTAGATAAAGGGCAAGGCCGGGGAGCTGATGTGCTGTAAAGGGTTGGAGGATAATTGCATCAGCAAGGCTATCATGGCTCATCATTTGGCCTGTTGCATCTAATAGCCAGAGATGATGGGCGTTTGCTGCTGTCATATGCTCAAAAGGGGAAGAAAGAGGCATAATAATCCTACCGGGGTGTCTCATAGGTATATAGGTGGCATATAGGTTTCACGGGAAACATTCTAGTTGAAACCATAAAATTGCACCCCGGTAGGTTTGGGGTTAGGCCGTTACATCGACTAAAACCACTTCCGTATCCTCTAGGGCTTTTAGTGTTAGAGCTTCTTGTTGGGCGATGGCGGCCCCAGCGCGGGATGTGATGCTTTGCCCATTAAGGAGGAGGCTGCCCTTAGCGGGGACGAGATAGCCCAGCCGGTTTTCCCCTAATTGATAGCGGATATCTTGCCCTTTTTGTAGATTGAAGCCAACCACACGGGCATCTGCATGGATAGGCAAAGCCCCCTCGTCCTCAGCATAGCCGGAGGCGAGGATGCTCATCTGGCTTGTTTGGTCATTTTTGGGAAAATGACGCGTCCCCCAAGAGGGCGCATGGCCTTTTGATGTGGGAATGATCCATATTTGGAATATCTTGGTAGGGATGGCCTCAAGATTATATTCGCTGTGGAATATCCCCGTCCCAGCAGACATCACTTGTACATCACCAGCTTCCGTCCGCCCGCTATTGCCGAGGCTATCTTTATGGGTAATAGCCCCTTCACGCACATAGGTGATGATTTCCATATCCCGATGAGGGTGGGTGTCAAACCCTGTACCGGGGGCGATGATATCATCATTCCATACGCGGAGATGGCCCCAATTCATACGCTTAGGGTCCATATAATGAGCAAAGGAAAAATGATGATGAGCGTCCAGCCACCCATGATGCGCATGGCCCAATGTTGCAAAAGGACGGATGTCTATCATGATATAAGAACTCCTTCATAAGGTGATAGGAGGAGTCTAAAATCTAAGAGATAGATAGTGTATAGAAAGAAAAGAAAGCTATTTGTTCTAAAACTATCATCGTCTTAATTTTGCACCATTTTGTTCATATAAAATTAACTTCCTTATCGGGAGGCTATGAGACGCCATGAAATTACCAGACTTTGAAGCATGGGCTATTTTTGCCAAAGTGGCTGAATATGGCTCTTTCTCGCAGGCAGCGAAGGAACTGCAACTCTCCCCGCCGACTGTCTCTAAAGCGGTGAGTCGTTTAGAGCAGTCTTTAGGTGTGTCGTTATTCAGCCGTAATTCTCGGCATATGTCCATCACACAAGCTGGGCATATGGTGTTGGAGCGGGCAAATCGTATCTTTTTAGAAGCGGAGCTAGCAGAGGCTGAGGCGCGTGGGGGGAAGGTTCAGCCTTCTGGTCTTATTAAAATAGCAGCCCCTACGATTTTCGGTATTCGGCATATCTCGCCTATTCTTCCTTCATTTTTGGAAAATTATCCAGAGATTGACCTTATGGTTAATTTTAGTGATTCTTTTGTGGATCTGATTGCCGAAGGTTATGACCTTGTAATTCGTATTACGCGGCTAGCTGATTCCGCACTAACTGCGCGGAAGTTGTGTACCGTGCGGCGGTTGCTTGTTGCAGCCCCTTCCTATGCGGCCTCTTTAGGGGGGATAACACACCCACGGGATTTAGAAGGCCAAAAGAGCTTTATTTATAGCAATGGTGTGGCACCGGGGATGATTCGCCTTATGGGGGAGGGGGTGCATAAAGGGGAGGTTTATATGCTTTCCCAAAAGGCGCGCCTTCAATCAGATAATGTAGAGGGTTTTCTTCCGGCTTTAGAAGCGGGGTTAGGCTTTAGTCTTTTACCAGAGTTTTTAGTAAGTGACGCGCTGGAGGCAGGGCGATTGGTGGGGCTTCTCCCCGGTTGGCATGTGGAGGATGTAGGGTTGTATCTTGTCACAACGGGGCGGGCTTTGCGCCCACAACGCGTTACGTTGTTGATGGAGCATCTCATACGCCATTTTGAAGCTCCTTCATGGCGGAAGGGTAAGGCTATAGAAACGTGAAAAGCTCCCTTTCTATTTTTGCTCTATGCGCCTCATGATCTGACCATTAGCGTATGGGGTGAAGTGACCTTTTGATAGAGAAGGTCACGCGGAAAAGGTGGCGTAATATGTCGAAGATTCTTGTTCTTTATTATTCCTCTTATGGTCATGTAGAGACAATGGCCTATAATATTGCAGAGGGTGTGCGCAAAGCTGGGCTAGAGGTAGATGTAAAACGTGTGCCGGAATTAGTGCCCGAAGAGGCGGCGAAGGCGCATCATTTTAAAGTGGATCAAAAAGCCCCAATCGCCTCGCCTGATGATTTGGTTCATTATGATGGTATTATTGTTGGGGCACCTACGCGCTTTGGGCGTTTACCAGCGCAGATGGCCAATTTCTGGGACCAAACAGGTGGTCTTTGGGCAAAAGGGGCATTGATTGGTAAGGTCGGTGCTGTTTTTACCTCCACAGCGACCCAGCATGGTGGGCAGGAGACAACGCTTTATTCTTTGATGTCTAACTTGTTGCATCATGGCTTAGTGATTAGTGGGCTGCCTTATAGCTTCCAAGGGCAGATGCGTAATGATGAGATTACCGGTGGTGCACCTTATGGGGCGACGACAATTGCCTCGGGTGATGGCTCTCGTCAGCCAAGTGAGACAGAGCTAGAGGGTGCGCGCTTCCTCGGGCAGCATGTGGCAGGGCTGGTAAAGAAGCTTGCCTAATTTTGCTGGCATGTGACCTTATGAGGGAAGGGAGGCTGGGGTCTAGCCTCCCTTTTTATGTCTCTATGTTTCATGTGAAACAATTTAGCGCATAACAGGTTTATGCTGTGTCCCGATGAGGAGGCACTTCCTCATCACGCTAGAGAGAATGGCCTCTTTAAAGGGGAGAAAACGACCATAAGAGGCAGGGATAGTGTAGTTGCTCTTAGCCGGTAAGGTGCAACCATAAATATGGACCATTAAGGTGAAATGGCTGAAAATATGCTTCACCTCCCCGCAATGCTCCCATTGGGTGGGGAAGGGCGCATCATGCGTAAAAGCTGTTTTTTTAAGCTGTGTAAGGGAGGGGGTTATTTTGTCATCCGCCCATGGCGTGCCGGGGAGTTCATCTGTGCCACCTAATAAGCCTGATGGAGGACGGGGGCGGAGTAAGACGTGGCCTTGGGCATCAATGATGCGAAAAAGAATGGCATGGCGCGTGGGGCGTGGTTTTTTCTTCTCCCGTGCAGGGAGCAGGGGGGCTAGGTTGTGTATTCGGGCGAGGCACTCTTCATGCCATGGGCAGGTTAAGCAGGAGGGCGAACGGGGAGAGCATAGGCTAGCCCCGAGGTCGAACAAAGCTTGTGCAAAATCGGAAGGGCGCGCTTGTGCGGCGGGGTCATCATTTAGATGGCTGGCAAGCTGAGCTAAAAGCGGGCGCGAGGCGGGTAAAGGTTCCTCCACAGCATTGAGCCGTGCTGTGATGCGCTCCACATTGCCATCAACAGGCACGGTGGGAATATTAAAAGCAATGGCCGCAATCGCACGGGAGGTATAAGCCCCAATGCCGGGGAGTTTTTGTAGGGCTTCAATTGTAGAGGGAAATCCTCCTATCTCGTGAACTGCTTTGGCACATGCATGTAAGTTACGGGCCCGTGCATAATAACCAAGCCCCGCCCAAAGTTGGAGGACTGTCTCTAAGGGGGCAGCGGCGAGAGCATCAATTGTGGGGAAATGCTCTAAAAAACGCTCATAATAAGGGATGACTGTTTGCGCGACAGTCTGCTGGAGCATGATTTCACTGAGCCAGACATGGTAAGGCTCTGCTTGCTGGCCGGGGGCTGCACGCCATGGGAGGTTACGGCGGTGGCGGTCATACCATTGGAGAAGTTGGGCGGAATTAGGTGTCACGATGGGCTTAGTACGCTATGATGAGGGGGGAATAATGGGGCAGTATATGACGGAAGATTCATCGGAAAAAAAGACAAAGAAAGCGGATAAGACAGAGTATCGCCGGGTTGGGGGGCGGATGATAGGTGCGCTTTTACCACGATTAACCCAGCCAATCTTCCGTAAAAAATCGCCCCTTTATGTGCGTCTGCTTATGGAGTGGGAGACGCTTGTAGGGACAGCCTTGGCAGAGGTGAGCGAGCCATGCCGTTTGCGGCCGGGTGTGTTGACGATACGATGTTGTGGCCCCGCAGCGGTGGAGATGCAATATGCAGCCCCGCGTATTTTGGCCAATATTAATACAGCTTGTGGTTTATCGGGGGCAGATGCTCTAACGCAGATTAAATTATTGCAGGATCGCCCGGTCCAACCAAAGAGAAAATCCCCCCCTCGCCCTAAGCAATGCAATGGGGCGTCCATCGCAGTGGAGGGTATAGATGATGAATCACTTAAAGAAGTGTTGGAGCGTCTAGGCAGCCATGTTTTGGCAAAAAAACAAGGCGCGAAACGCGAGAGGCGTTTTTAGGTTTGCCTAAAATATAAGATGCATAAGGAGAGGCCCTAGACCCCGGCTCTCCGTTATGGAGATGCCGAAGGCATAGGGGTGAGGGGAAGGTTACTCCCCGCCGACAATGTCGGAGGCTTTATAGCCTTGGGCAAAGAGATGCGTCCGCATCCCTGTGAAGTTGACTTGTTGCTCCACCACTTGGCGGACATTTGGCTTTGCATGATAGGCAATGCCAAGCCCCGCGGCTTGGAGCATGGGGATGTCATTAGCCCCATCACCAGTTGTGATGCTGGCAGAGAGCTGAACACCACGCTCGGCACAAATTTGCTCAAGATGTTTCTTCTTAGCATCTGGGCCGAGAATATCGCCAATGAGCTGACCTGTGATGATTCCGTCTTTAATCTCAAGGAGATTGCCGTAATGCTCATCAAAGCCGAGTTTTTTAGCCGCACGCTCGGTGAACCAGTCAAACCCACCGGAGATGAGAGCCGTGCGTGCGCCATTGGCCTTCATGGTCTGGACAAGCTCTTTAATCCCATCGGTGAAGGGGAGCTTCTCTAGCACGTCCTTTAGCAAGGATTCAGGATGGCCTTTTAGCCCGATGGTCCGTTTGCGGAGGGATTCATCAAACTCCATCTCGCCATTCATCGCGCGTTTGGTAATCTCGGCGACATAGTCACCTGTGCCGGTGGCCTTGGCAAGGTCATCCAGCGTTTCGCCATCAAAGATGGTGCTATCCATATCGGAGACGAGGACAGCCTTACGGCGGCCCCGCGTCTTGGTGAGGATAGCATCGACCTTATAAGGGGCAAGGGCGGCACGGATTGTTGCAGGCGTGGCATCACCGGGGCCGGGAGGCGGGCAAAAAATATCAACGGCTTCACCCTCGGACAGCACGACCGGCGGTTCACCTTTGACAAGATTGCGGGCAATGTCGATCGCCTCTTTGGGAAGGGTCCCATTGCGGCGATTGGCAACAAGAGTCAGAACACAAGGTAGGGACATGACATCTCTCGCTAAAACATCAGAAGATATGGCAGAATAAGTGTATGAGCTCTTCTGAAAACGCCCTTATTGTGGCCGGACCAACCTGTTCGGGCAAGTCAGCTTTGGCCTTTCATTTGGCAGACCTGTATTGTGGTACGGTCATTAATGCGGATTCTATGCAGGTTTACCGGGAGTTACGCATCCTTACTGCCCGCCCAAGTGAGGCGGAGGAGGAGGCGATTCCGCATCGTTTATATGGGGTTTTGCCTGCGGCTACAGCAGGTAGTGTTGCATGGTGGCGTAAGCAGGCCCTCGCTATAATGGCAGAATGCCGCGCCGCAGGGCGGTTGCCTATCCTCTGCGGGGGGACGGGTATGTATCTACGCGCCTTGACCGATGGCCTTGTGGAAGTCCCCGACCCTGGGGCAGAGGCACGCCAACAAGCCCGCGCCCTGCTTATGGAGATTGGGCCTGAAGCGTTACACGAAAAATTGATGAAGGCAGACCCTCAAACAGCCTCTCATCTTCACCCACAAGATTCTCAACGTGTGAGTCGGGCTTGGGAAGTGCTGATGGGAACAGGCCGGGGTTTAGCCTCATGGAGGGCGGCGGAGGGCCTACCGGCAGCACCTTACCGGTTTATATCCCTCATGCTGGATCCTCCGCGTGATGAGTTACGTTCTGCCATTGCTCAACGCTTTGATGCCATGCTGGAGGCTGGGGCGATGGAGGAAGTCGCCGCGCTACGACGGCAGAACCTCCCTGAGGGCCTCCCTGCTATGCGGGCGCATGGTGTGCCAGAGTTAGGACAAGTGCTAGAGGGGCAATGGAGCCTTGATGAAGCTCGCCTACAAGCGACCCGCGCCATTGGCCGTTATACGCGCCGCCAAGCGACATGGTTCCGCCATCATGCTCTTAGCAAAGATGGAGATGGCGAAATAATATTTCACAGAACGAGCGGAAAAGAGTTCTTTTCGAGTAAAAAAATGCGCGAAATTGAACATTTTATATCATCTAGAATTGACGGAGCCGGTTTAGAGCGATAGAGCAGAAGCGTTGCGTTAACCGGCGAGAGGATATACGCCATGCCTGCCAGCGAGACAGCTCCGATGATGGCAACAGGTGCTGAGGTCATTTTACGCGTTCTTGAAGAAGAAGGCGTGGATGTCATTTTCGGCTATCCCGGTGGTGCGGTCCTCCCTATTTATGATGCGCTTTTTAAGCAAAAGGCGATCCGTCATATTCTCGTCCGGCATGAGCAAGCGGCAACCCATGCGGCGGAAGCTTATGCACGCTCCACAGGTAAAGTGGGTGTGGTGTTGGTGACATCCGGCCCCGGTGCAACCAATGCCGTAACAGGTCTGATGGATGCGAAGATGGATTCCATCCCGCTTGTTTGTTTGGCTGGGCAGGTGCCTGTTCCCTTAATCGGGAAGGATGCCTTCCAAGAGGCGGATATGGTGAGCATTACGCGCCCCGCTACGAAGCAAAGCGTCCAAGTGCGTGAGGCTGCGGCTTTAGCCCCTACGATTCGCGAGGCCTTTGCTGTAGCGCGTTCTGGCAGGCCCGGCCCGGTTTTGGTGGATTTACCTAAGAATATCACAGTCTCGGAAGCCCCCTTGCCGCCGCGCCCGGCACAACCTGCTTGTAAAGAGGCGGGTCCATCTCTGGAGGGGCATGCGGTAAAGCGTGCGATTGAGGCGATGAAGAACGCCCGTAAGCCGCTGCTTTATGTGGGGGGTGGCGTTATTAATGCCGGGCCGGAAGCCGCAAAATTGCTACGTCAGTTAGCGGAGAAAACGGGCTTCCCTGTGACCTCTACTCTGATGGGTTTAGGGGCGTATCCGTCCTCTAGTGAGTCGTTTTTAGGCATGCTGGGGATGCATGGGGCGGTTGAAGCGAATATGGCCGCGCATGATTGTGACGTGCTGGTAGCCCTTGGGGCACGGTTTGATGACCGGGTAACGGGCCGTGTGGATGGGTTCTCCCCTCATTCCTTCAAGATTCAGGCGGATATTGACCCGCGTGAGTTTGGTAAGATTGTAAAGGTTGATGTCGCTTTGCAGGGGGACCTCAAGGCGACTTTAAAGGCCTTGCTGGCAGAATGGGGGGATACGCAAGCAGCGGATCTTTCCAGCTGGTGGCAGGAGATTGCCCAATGGCGCGCTGTTGAGGGCTTTGGCTTTGAGCAAGATAAAGCCGATACAGCCATTATTAAGCCGCAATATGCGTTAAGCCGCTTGTATGAAAAGGTGAAGGCTAGCGGGCGGGACTGTTTTGTTACGACCGAGGTTGGGCAGCATCAAATGTGGGCGGCGCAATATTTCGGTTTTGATGAGCCTAACCATTGGTTGACCTCCGGTGGGCTAGGTACAATGGGCTATGGCCTGCCAGCAGCAGAAGGCGCGCAGATTGCTCATCCTGATGCTTTAGTGATTGATATTGCCGGTGAGGCCTCTACCCTGATGAATATTCAGGAGTTAGGAACAATCGCCCAATATCGCCTGCCGGTGAAAATCTTCATCCTTAATAATCATTATATGGGGATGGTACGCCAATGGCAGGAGCTAGTGCATGAATCCCGCTATTCTCAGTCTTACAGTGCAGCTTTGCCGGATTTTGTGAAGCTGGCGGAGTCGTTTGGCATCCGTGGGTTGCGGGTTGAGACGCTGGGCGGGTTGGATGAGGCCATTACCACTATGTTGGCGCATGATGGGCCGGTGTTGGTGGATGTCCATGTAGCGCAAGAGGAATGTTGCTTCCCCATGATTCCCTCTGGGGCCAGCCATGACCAGATGCTCCTAGGGCCGGGGCGTGTGTTTGGCGGGGCGAAGCTGACAGAAGAAGGCAAACGCCTCGTTTGAGAGATGGGTTTTACGGGCTGCCTAAGCGGCGGGTCGCTATTGTGTGTTTTGGAAAGGAAGGATGAGTACAATGCGTGTTTATTATGATCGCGATGCGGATATTAATCTGATTTGTGGCAAGAAGGTTGCCATCATCGGTTATGGTAGCCAAGGCCATGCCCATGCCAACAATCTGCGTGATAGCGGGGTGAAGGATATTGTTGTCGCTCTGCGGCCAGAATCTAAGGCGCGCGCAAAGGCAGAGGCAGCGGGCTTCCGCGTTGTAACACCCGCCGAGGCCGCCGCTTGGGCCGATGTTGTGATGATTTTGACACCAGATGAAGGTCAGGCCGCTCTGTATAAAGAGCATCTGGCCCCGCATTTAAAACCCGGCACGGCTCTGGTGTTTGCGCATGGTCTGGCTATCCATTTCCGCCTGATTGAGCCAACTGCCGAGATGGATGTGTTCTTGATTGCTCCGAAAGGCCCCGGCCATACGGTGCGCTCTGAATATCAGCGTGGTGGTGGTGTCCCATGCTTGGTGGCTGTGCATCAGGATGCTTCTGGCCATGCGAAGGATATTGCTCTGTCCTACGCCTCTGCCGTTGGTGGTGGGCGCGCTGGCGTGATTGAGACGAGCTTCCGTGAGGAAGTGGAGACAGACTTGTTTGGTGAGCAAGCCGTGCTGTGCGGTGGGACGATTGAGCTTATCAAAGCCGGGTTTGAGACGCTGGTTGAGGCAGGCTATGCCCCAGAGATGGCGTATTTTGAGTGTCTGCATGAGATGAAATTGATTGTGGATCTGCTTTATGAAGGTGGTATCTCCAACGTCAATTACTCCATCTCCAACACGGCGGAATATGGGGAATATGTCAGCGGGCCGCGCGTTGTGACCCCTGCGGCAAAAGATGCCATGCGTGCTGTGCTGAAGGATATTCAGGATGGGACATTCGTGCGGAACTTCATTTTGGAGAATCAGTCCGGCAATGTTGGCTTTAAGGCATCCCGTGCCCGTGATGAACAACATCAGATTGAGAAGGTCGGGGCAAAATTGCGTGAGATGATGCCGTGGATTGCCAAGAACAAGCTGGTTGATAAAACACGTAACTAATAAAGGTTGCGGTTTTATAATCACAGAGTGGTTATGGCTTAATGGGGAGGATTTTCCTCCCCATTTTTATGGAGTATTATTGCGTCCATTTAGCAGATTTTTAAAAAACAGTTGCGTTTAGCGTTATATTTTCTTAGAAAACGAGTTCGACGCTCCTTCATTCGGGAAGGGGGGCGATAATCTGCTGGTTCAGGAGTACGTTATGGACGCACTTGCTCGACTGGGGATGGAATCGGACCTTCCGAGAGATATCCAGAACACTGAGGCAATTCACGCAGTCGAAGACTGTAAGGACTTTTTTATCAAGCAAGGTGGTGAGACCTATGCAGGTAATCATCTGCTTGTTGATTTCTGGAATGCCAGAAATCTGGACGACCCCGAACAAATAGACGCTACGTTAAGGCGGGCTGCAAAGGCAGCAGGGGCAACGATTCTTCATGGCCATTTCCATCATTTTACGCCAAATGGTGGGGTTTCTGGCGTGATTGTTTTGGCTGAGAGCCATATTTCCATCCATACATGGCCGGAGCGTCACTTCGCAGCGGTGGATATCTTCATGTGTGGTGTGTGCGACCCTAACCGGTCGGTCCCTGTTATGCAGGAGCTTTTTCAAGCTGGCCGTGTGGAGATAGACGCGTTCAAGCGTGGGCGTGTCAGTGCGACAAGGCATACAGGGCGGTAAGCCGAGCGGGGAAGGGGTTTAGGCGTCTTCCCAATTTCCCTATAATAAAAGGTTATAGGCCCCTGCATTTTGTAAGGCAGCGGGGCATAGCTGGCTATGAGCGTACTTATTGTGGGCACGCATCCATGGCTAGGTGATGACATGATGAAAGGATGGGCCGTGTCTTCTGGCATATCTTCCGAGGCGTGGTTTAACGAGGCTTTATATCCTGATTGGGGCCAACGCTTTAAAGTGGTGAAAGAGCTTGTGCATAAACGCTCGCCTTTCCAAGATATTCGTATCTTTGAGAGCAGCAGCCACGGCCGTGTTTTGGTGTTGGATGGCATCATTCAAATTACCGAGCGTGACGAGTTTATTTATCAGGAAATGTTGGCTCATGTGCCACTTTTCATGCATCCGCACCCTAAGCGCGTTTTAATCATCGGCGCAGGTGATGGCGGGGTGTTGCGCCGTGTCCTTCAACATAAAACGGTGGAAAAAGCCGTCATGGTGGAGATTGATGGCGATGTGATCGAACTTTCCAAACAGCACCTGCCGATGTTCGGCAAGGATGCGTGGGATGACCCGCGGGCTGATGTCATCGTGGGTGATGGGATTGATTACGTCAAAAAAGCTGATGATGGGGCGTTTGATGTCATCATCGTTGATAGTACAGACCCTATCGGCGTGGGTGATGTACTCTTTACGGATGATTTTTATAAGAATTGCGCGCGCATCCTCTCAGATGAAGGGATTATCGTGAATCAATGCGGTGTGCCCTTCCAACAAGCGGATGAGCTGCGGGAGACCACAGCACGGCGGGCGAAGTTCTTCCCGCATGTAACGGCCTATCTTGCGGCAGTGCCGACTTATGTTGGCGGTTTTATGACCCTTGGGATGGCGAAAAAGGGCACCGCACCGCATAAGTTAGAGCTAGCGACGTTACAAAAAAGAGCGCAAGAAAGCGAGATTGCGGAAAGCTGCCAGTATTGGACGCCAGAGGTGCATATTGCCTCTTTCAGCCTTCCGCCTTATATCGCCCAAAACCTCCCACGCTCATAATGGTATAGAGAAGGACCCCTACCATGCGCCGGATGACACTTGCGGACTTCCAGAAGATGAAGGATGAAGGCCGGCCCATCGCCATGGTGACGGCCTATGATTACGCCTCGGCTTTAATTGCGGAGCAAGCGGGCGTGCCGGCTATTTTGGTAGGGGATTCCCTCGGCATGGTTATGCAGGGGCAGGATACAACCTTACCTGTGCGTGTAGAGGATATGATCTACCATGCCCGCATGGTCATGCGCGGGAGCCGTAAAGCCCTTGTGGTGGTGGATTTGCCTTTTCTGTCTTACGCGACAGAGCAAGATGCGGTGGATGCAGCACGGCGCGTTATGCAAGAGGGGGGCGGCCAAGCCCTTAAATTGGAGGGCGGGCGTGAGATTGCCCCGATAGTGCGGCGTTTAACAGCAATGGGCGTGCCGGTGATGGGCCATTTGGGGCTTACGCCACAAGCGCAACATCAAATCGGCTTGCGCGCTCAGGCAAAAGAGGTGCAGGCGGCGCGTAAATTACTTGATGATGCGCGTGCGTTAGAGGAGGCTGGTGCTTTTGGGATTGTGCTGGAGGTTATCCCGGCAGATTTAGCGGCTTTGGTCTCTAAAGAGGTGCGTATTCCCACAATCGGCATTGGGGCTGGTGCGGGGTGCGATGGGCAGGTCCAAGTCTGGCATGATGTGCTAGGGCTATTCGAGGGGAAATCGCCTCGTCATGCGCATCGTTTTGCAGAAATTGGGGCGCAGATGGTTGGGGCTTTATCTCATTATGTAAAGCAGGTGGAGGAAGGCTCCTTCCCCACAAAGGCGCAGAGTGTCAGTATGGCCCCCGATATTTTGGCCGCTCTTACAGCGGAGTGAGATTGTCAGAGAGGGGGGAAGCTGGCAAAGTGCCGCTTTTCCCTGTCTTGCAGGAATAAAGATAGACATGATGGATGAGACAATACAACCTAGCCCCCTTCGGGCACTCCATGAGGAGCTTAAAGCTCAGATGGATGGGTTTGATGGGTACGAATTGCCAGCACAATATCCCTCCGGGGCTGAGGTAGAGCACCTCCATACGCGCAAACAGGCTAGTTTGTTTGATATTTCCTTTTTGGGGCAGTTGCGTGTGCGCTCTAAGGAGGGGAATCTCGCCATTGTGGCTGAGGCCTTAGAGCAGCTTTTGCCAACCAATGTTATAGGGATGGAAAAAGGCCGGATGCTCTATGGTCTCCTCACAACAGACCAAGGCGGCATCCGAGATGACCTTGTTATCTCCCGGCAAGAGGATGATTTTTTACTCATCCTCAATGGGCGCAATCGCGAAAGCAATGCGGATTATATTGAGAATGCCCTTGGTGAGGATTGCAAAGTAAGCCGTGAGTTCGACCGGGCGATGGTGAGCCTACAAGGCCCAAAAGCAGCAGATGTGTTGGGGGCTGTCCTAGGGGTAAGTGCCATTACTGCCATGAAGTATCGTGATTGCCATGATATGCCGTGGGAAAATGGGACCATTACGGTTGCGCGCTTTGGCTATACGGGGATGGATGGGTTTGATATTTGTCTGCCAGCAAATCTCGCAGAAGCTTTTGCACGCCGTCTTTTGGAGCATCCAGAGCTAGAGCCTGCCGGTATGCTGGCGCGTAATACGTTACGTTTGGAGGCAGGGTTATGCCTCTATGGGACGGATATTGATAAAACGACCTCTCCGGTAGAGGCCGCACTTGCCAATAATATTGCACAATGTCGTAGGCCCGGTGGTGAGCGCGCAGGAGGCTACCCCGGTGCGGAGACCATCGCAGGGCAATTAGAGCATGGGATTTATCGCCAGCGCGTAGGGTTAAAGCCGAGTGATGAAACATCCCTCCCTAATGGGGCGGAGATTTTCTCTGATGCTGAAGGGCAGGACCGTATTGGCCGTGTTACCTCAAGCTGTTTAAGCCCGACATTACGGGTCATGATTGGCATGGGCTATGTCACACCGGCTCATGTTGAGGTGGGTAGTCAGATTTTTGCCAAAATGGATGATGGTACCATGCAGCCTATCACAGTGGCGGCTCTGCCTTTTGTCCCCCTTGCGGAGCGGTGACCCTCTAGCCGTATTAAATCTAGCTCCTTTTCCTTAATAGGGCTTTACGCCATGCCTTTTTTGGGTGAGGCTCGGCAATAGCAGGCGGGGAGGGGTCTCTCCGGCCCTGCTGCGGCCCTAAGCATCCGGCTTGGGAGCTTATAAGATGGTTAAGGAGATGTGGTATGAGCGAGGCTGTTCATATTCTGGCATTAGCGACAATTGATAAGGGCAAAGCGGCAGATCTGGAAAAAGTTGTGCAGGAATGTGCGAAGCACTCCCTGCAAGAGAAAGCCTGCAAGCGTTACGAAATTGCGCGTGATGCTGAGAATGAAGGTCGCTTTACTGTGAGCGAGATTTGGGCCAGCCAAGAAGGCTTCGAGGCGCATCTCGCGACAGAGCATTTCGGCGTGTTAGCGGCTTTCGCTAAGGAACATGGTGCAGAGCTGGAAGTCATCCGCCAAGTACCGCTGCATCCCGCCGCATAAACGGCAGAATAAGGAGTGTAACTCAATGGCTGATTATCGTTTGGGCATTGATTTTGGTGGCACGAAAATCGAGATCCTGGCGTTGGACCGCAAAGGGCAGGAGGTATTGCGCGAGCGTATTCCTAATCCCGGCGTCTATGATAAGGCCATTGAGGCCATCCGGGATTTAGTTCGTAAAGCGGATGAGCAGATTGGTTGTGTTCCTGCTCATCGTATTACGGGGACGCAACTAACCTCCACGTTGGGCATTGGTATCCCCGGCTCGATGTCCCCAGAGACAGGGCTTGTGCGGAACTCCAACGCAACATGGCTGAACAACCATCCCTTTAAGCGGGATGTGGAGGAAAGCCTTGGCCGCCCTGTGCGGGTGGAAAATGATGCGAATTGTTTTGCCCTTTCCGAAGCGGCCGATGGCGCGGGAGAAGGCTATGCTACAGTGCTGGGTGTAATTATTGGCACCGGCATGGGTGGGGGCATTGTTGCTAATGGCCGTATTCTCCCCGGGCGGCATCATATTGCTGGGGAATGGGGCCATATTCCTCTGCCATGGGCTAAGCAAGAAGATTTCCCGATGCGGAAATGCTTCTGCGGGAATGAGGGGTGTCAGGAGCGTTATCTTTGTGGCCCGGTCCTTGGGGCGGAGTGGAAAGGCGAAGGCAATCGCTCCCCTAATGGGATTGAGGAAGCCGCGCGTAATGGTGATGAGGCCGCGATTCGCGCATTAGACCTCTATATGGACCGTTTTGCGCGGGCCTGTGCACAGGCTGTGAACTTCCTAGACCCAGATGTAATTGTGTTGGGTGGTGGGGTGTCTAACTTAGCCTGCATTTATGAGCGTGTGCCGAAATTGCTGCCGCGTCATGTTATTACGTCACCTTGCACAACCCCAATTGTGCAGAACCGCCATGGTGATAGCTCTGGCGTGCGCGGTGCGGCATGGCTGTGGGATGTGAGTGAGAGTGGCGTGACGCATACATAGTAAGTCGGACTAAACGTACCAGCGTCATTTTATAAAAAACCGCCCGTTCTGTTATAGAGCGGGCGGTTTTTTATGAGCTTGCTCTGCCAGAGGTGGCAGAGCAGTACGTTCGTTATATTAGACGGAGTAATACATCTCAAACTCAACAGGGTGAGGTGTATGCTCAAAGCGATACACATCTTGCATCTTGAGGGTGATGTAGCTCTCAATCTGATCTTTGGTGAAGACATCCCCTTCCAGCAAGAAGGCGTGGTCGGTCTTCAAGGCTTCCAAAGCTTCACGCAGGGAGCCGCAGACCGTTGGGATCATGTTCAGCTCCTCAGGGGGAAGCTCGTAGAGGTCTTTATCCATCGCTTCACCCGGATGGATTTTATTGCGGATACCATCCAAGCCTGCCATCAGCATGGCACTAAAGGCGAGGTAAGGGTTCGCTGTTGGGTCGGGGAAGCGAACCTCCACACGTTTTGCTTTGGGGCTTGTCGCATAAGGGATACGACAAGAAGCCGAACGGTTAGCAGAGGAATAAGCCAGCAGCACAGGGGCCTCAAAGCCCGGGATCAGACGCTTGTAAGAGTTGGTGGAAGGATTGGTAAAGGCATTAAGAGCCTTGGCATGTTTGATAATCCCACCGATGTAATACAAAGCTTCATCAGAGAGGTCAGCATAGCGGTTACCAGCAAAAAGCGGCTTACCATCTTTCCAAACGGATTGATGAACATGCATACCTGTGCCGTTATCACCATAGATAGGCTTTGGCATAAAGGTTGCTGTTTTGCCGTAGGAATGAGCCACATTATGCACGCAATATTTGTAAATCTGCATAAAGTCAGCAGATTTAACAAGTGTTGCAAAAGCCGTGCCTAATTCATGCTGGCTGCGGGCGACTTCGTGATGATGCTTTTCAATCGGTAAGCCCATCTCACCCATTGTAGCGAGCATTTCGGCGCGTAGGTCGCTTTCACTATCAACCGGTGGGACGGGGAAATAACCGCCTTTACGGGCAGGGCGATGGCCCATATTCCCTTCAGGATAATCTTTCATGGAAGCTTCTGGCCCCTCGATGCTGTCGAGGTGGTAGGAGCCGTAATTCTCCCCCGTACCAAAGCGGACACTATCAAAGATGAAGAACTCTGCCTCCGGGCCAAAGAAGGCGGTATCCCCAAGGCCGCTTTTTTTGAGGTATTCTTCCGCTTGTTTTGCTGTCGCGCGTGGGTCGCGGTTGTAATAGCCGTTGGTTTTAGGGTCGATAATATCGCAGATGAGAATGAGCTGAGGGCGGGCAGAGAAAGGGTCCACCACAGCGGTCTCAGGGTCAGGGAGGAGGACCATGTCGGACTCATTGATGGCCTTCCACCCTTGGATGGAGGAGCCATCAAACATGAAGCCATCTGTAAATGTATCTTCTTCAATGGTGCGGACAGTCTGCGTGGTGTGCTGCCATTTGCCCTTTGTGTCGGTAAAGCGGAGATCGACAAACTCAATGCCATGCTCTTCAATCAACTCAAAAACGCGCTGGATAGCGGCTTTTTGAGGGGAAGGGCGTTGTGCAGAAGGAGTAGATGCTGATTTTTTTGCCATGGCTGCGTGCCTCGCATATTTTGGACTGATACCAAAACGATTACGGGACAATGAGCCATCTGTCGAGTGCTTGCACATAAACTTCCTTTTATAAGACGAGTTGGCTCCTTTTTCTGATAGGATTTGCATTTTCGGGCTAAAAAGCCCATCTGGTGGTCATGTCTATCATCTCACCCCTACAAATATCCGACTCTTTGTTTTTTCATAATGGTTCTTCATGGAATCACGATGACGTGAACAAACAACTCACCCATAGTCTTGCTGGCATGGATGATGGGGAATTGTTCCTCGAATATCGTGAGGATGAAACGCTTGGGCTGGAGAATGGCTTATTGCGGAATGTTGGCTTTACGCAATCTTCTGGTTTTGGGTTGCGTGGCGTTGTGGGGAGTCAGACCCTTTTTTCCCACTCGGACCTTTTGGGGATGGATTCATTACAACGCGCGGCAGAAGGGTTCCGTCATGTAGAGGTTGCGGCGTTACTACCTACCAACTCTGCTCCGCAAGGCACTGTATCAGGGGCGGATAGATGGCATGCAATAGCCCTGTATAGCGGGACACATCCGCTAGAGGGGAGCCGCTTTGCCCAGCGGGCAGATTTATTGCGCGAGATTGACGCGTATGGCCGTGGGCTAGATGGCCGGGTCGTGCAGGTCAATGCCACATTGAACACGCAATGGCAGGTCGTACGGATTCTTCGCCCTGAGGCTTTGTGCCGTGGGGAGACTGGTCCGCTGGTGGATATTCGCCCGCTTGTGCGGTTGGATATTTCCGTGATGGTGGAGCAAGGGGGACGGCGAGAAAGTGGGCGTATGGGCCAAGGTGGTCGTTATGCGCTGGCCCGTTTGATGGCACCATCTTGTTGGCAAGCGATGACGCAAGAAGCCTTGCGGGAGGCTTTGGTGAATCTGGAGGCCGTTGCAGCCCCAGCGGGGGAGATGCCCGTGGTGTTAGGGGCGGGCTGGCCCGGTATTTTGTTGCATGAGGCCGTAGGCCATGGGTTGGAAGGGGATTTCAACCGGAAAGGGACATCCGTTTTCTCCGGCTGTGTGGGCCAGCGCATTGCTGCGCCGGGCGTTACGGTGTTGGATGATGGGACATTGCCAGAACGCCGGGGGTCGTTAATGATGGATGATGAAGGCACCCCGACAAGGCGCACTATGTTGATTGAGGATGGTATTCTGCAAGGTTATATGCAGGATCGGCTTAATGCTCGTTTGACGGGTGTTGCCCCGACGGGCAATGGGCGGCGTCAATCTTATGCGCATGCGCCTATGCCGCGTATGACCAACACCATCATGGCAGGCGGTCAGGCCTCGGAGGAGGAGATGATTCGCTCCACTAAAAGAGGGCTTTATGCGCGTAATTTTGGCGGTGGGCAGGTTGATATTACCTCCGGCAAGTTCGTCTTTGCGGCATCAGAGGCTTATATGATTGAGGAGGGGCGCATTACAGCCCCTGTGCGTGGTGCTACTTTGATTGGTAGTGGTGCCGATGTCATGCAGCAAATCAGCATGATTGGGCCAGAGATGGCATTAGACCCCGGTATAGGGACATGCGGTAAGGCGGGGCAGGGTGTGCCTGTTGGTGTGGGGCAGCCGATGATAAAAGTGAGCGGGCTGACCATCGGCGGGACGGCCACTTAGAATCTTTTAAAAACAGTATATTACGGTGTGTTATTCTGTGTGCTCTTCTTTTTAAGGGGGCATAGATAAAACAAATGGAATATGTTTCAGATATAAATATTTCTCATTACACTATTGCAAAGTATCTTTTTGCTGTCGTAATGTTTTCGCATCAACAATTTTTGATGGTGCATCGCTATGAAGAAGTCCGTGCGTTACGCAGCCCTTCTCTCCAGCCTCGTTGCAGGTACCTATGGTGCCACTGCGCAACTCTATGCTGCAGATGCAGCGGGGACTAATAGTGTTAGCACCATGTCTGATGATAAAGCGAAGGTGAAGTCTGTTAAAAAAGCAGACAAAACAGCGTCAACATCAACGCCTACGGTGGCGACACAAGCCGCAACGCCCAAGCCGCCCGTTGTGCAGGTTGCTGAAAAACCAGCCTCTAAACCATTGCCAGAGCAGTGGTATACGGGCTCGCTTTACTCCCCTTCTCCCGCTTTGCCTGCCCCGGGGATGATTGCGGTGGAGCCGTATGTGGCGGCTGGTTTGCCTGCTGGTGCGTTTGATTCCAATGGTCACTTAAATACCCGCAAAGGGGCGGGGGGACAGCACTCTATTAGTCAGTTCTCCTTGGCAAAATACGGGATTACCGACCATCTGTCGCTCTATTTATTGCCGACTTATAGCTATAGCTGGGGTGACCACCAGAAACATTCCGGTTTGAAGTTTAATGACCTGCCGGTGGAGTTTCAGTACCGTTTAACGCCACATTATACGCCATCCATCACGCTTTATTTTGGTGTGAATACTCCAACAGGGGATTATAAAAACCTCTCCAATGCATCAGAGGGTGTGGGGCAAGGTGTTTGGGCGTTGCGTTACGGTGTGCATAGCCAGTTTGCGCTCCCCTTCTTTAAGCATGCGATGCGTGTGCGTCTTTGGGCGCAGGTGCGTCACCCCGTGGCCAGTACAAAATTGCGGAACATTACGAGCTATGGGACAGAGAAAGGCTTTACAGGCCGCGGCCATGCTGGCCCATATGGGAATGAAGGTGGCTCTGTAGAGCTGGGGATTACAAAAAAATGGGTCTTTGCTTTAGACCTTTACCATGTTTGGTCCACGTCTAATTCGGTAAATGGATATAACCGTTATACGAATAAAAATATCCATTATCGGACAGGTTGGTCCGGTGCATTTAACGTAGGCCCGGGTATTGAATATAACTGGACGTCAAGCATCGGGGGAATCGTTGGTGTGATTTTACCGGTGGCAGGGCATAATACGTCTCGTTCTATTTCCCCACAGGTTGCGGTGTTCGCCGTCTTCTAAGAGCTAAGTTTGTTAGAGCGGGCTTTTTTCCCCTCGTCTCCTTTAAAGGGACGAGGGGTTTTTTGTATTAGGCATGTGTTAAGAATACTAATTTGAAGATCGTTTTAAAGATAAAGTGGGGAGCATATTGGATAGTAAGTAATAGCACTAACGGTGAGAAATCCATTATCCCTGTAGGGGGGAGGATATTACGAATGGGTTGTAATACAGGCTCCACCAAACGTGCAAGCATCTCGGTAAGGGCTTGTATAAATCGGTTGGAGCGGGGGTCAATAACGTCAAAGTTGATGGCCATTGTGGCGAAGCAATAAGCAAGGATGATCCATGTATAAATATCCAGCACCATCAAAATAAGATTGACGATAAACATATAAAGATTAGCAGCAGTCATAAAAGGTGATGTCCCTGATACGAATTAGGTATAATCCCCTATGTAGCAGGCTTTGCTAAGTCTGACGATATGAAAGCGAATGAAAGGCGGGGTTTCTATAACCGTGTGGCTTATTTATACGCTTTTACCTTGACAGGTAAGAGCCTACATGGTGTTTA
Source organism: Bombella sp. ESL0378 (assembly GCF_009725845.1). Taxonomy (NCBI): domain Bacteria; kingdom Pseudomonadati; phylum Pseudomonadota; class Alphaproteobacteria; order Acetobacterales; family Acetobacteraceae; genus Bombella; species Bombella sp. ESL0378. The sequence continues at coordinate 189,216 of NZ_WNIF01000010.1, forward strand.
TAGGGCAGACATCATGGGGCTATAGCTCAGTTGGGAGAGCGCCTCGTTCGCAATGAGGAGGCCAGGGGTTCGAATCCCCTTAGCTCCACCATGATTTCCCCCTTTAAAAGCTGTGTGTTTAAGAGGATATCAGGGTGTAAAAACCCCCCTTCTTATATTGTGCATATGGGCAAAGCACGCATGAGAAGGGGGGATAAAACTATTATGGTGTTGTGGGGATAGAGCGAGAAATATGATCCGCTAACTGTACCACAAGGTTACGCATCAGGGCTGCGATATCGGCATCAGTATTCGCGGGGCCTTCTGCGGAGAGATGGACAATATTCTGTGTGATGGGTTTTGTTGAATCATGAGGGACAATCGCCCAATGGGCGTTTAATACGGCGTGATGATTCACATCGACATCAAACTCCGAAATCGCAACCATCACGCGCATATTAGCTGCTTCGATCAAAGGTTGATCTGTAAAGAGCATATGCGGTTGGGTTGCGGCGATCTCGTTTGTGATGAGGTCGGTCACCCCAAGGGAAAGGCGCGTAACCCAGCGGGCGTTTTGGCTGCGGCGAATTTCTTCTCCATTACGGGAGATAATATCTTGGCAGTCCAAATAATCGGGTATGACCACGCGATCAATCGCCACGATAGTTGCATTAGGGGGAACCCGAAATGACTTATCGTCACTATGAGCAGGAATCCCCAATGTGTAGAGGCGCAAAGCAGGAGAAGCGCAGCCAGTAAGGAGAGCGCAGCCCCCCAAGAGAGCAAGAGCAGTGCGGCGGAAAGGAAACATCATGGCTTGCGTCCCATCAGTAGGAGTTGCGGGTTGCGTTCTACATCGCTTGCAAAACCGCGCAGCGAGGCCGCTGTGACAGCAATATCACGCAGGGCGGCATCCAAATTAGCACGATCAGCAGAGCGTTCGGAGAGGATATCTTGCAGGGAATCCAGCGTCTTAGTGGCTGAGACGAGCGTCATATGAAGGTCCTTCCCGCGCTGGTTAAGTTCACCTGTGCCCGCATCAAGGAGCTGGTTCATCTTCAGCAAGGTATCATCAAGGCGCGCATGAAGGTCCTTGATGGTCTCAGTGGCAGCGAGAACGGTATCTTGTGCATGGTCGGAGGTTGTTTTGACGCTATCAATCAAGGGCGGTAGTTTCTGGCGCAGAGTGTCGCTCAGTGCGGTGATGGACAGAATGGCCGTATCAGCATGCTCGCTAATATCCTTGATGGGAATCTGCTCTAATGTGTTTTTCAGCTTCTCCATAGTTGATAGACGCACGGGGATTTCCGGTAGATTTGTAATCCGAGGATGAAATACAGCCGGGACAGATTTATCAAAATCCAACTCAATATCGGACTGCCCAGTAACTAAACTTTGCAGATTCAACCCAGCGCGTAGCCCATTATCAATCATCTCTTGAAACCTAATGCGGGTATGGTCCGGCATATCGTGGACAACATGCATTTGGCTAGGCTCTAACGTGATAATAACAGGGATATAGGCCTTCTTATCCTGTGGGTCGAAATGGAGGGTGATGCTTTTCACCGACCCAACCTTCACCCCACGGAAGTTTACAGGGGCACCGACAGAGAGACCAGAGATGGAGTTTTGGAAGACCAGCGCGACCTCCTTTGTAGAGGAAAATAAGCGCATATGGCCAAACGCCATAATGATAAAGATAAGCAGCACGCTGCCAAGGATCACAAACGCGCCGATTTGGGTTTTTTTGTTTGTGGTATCAGACATGCTGTTCGGCCTTCTGTTCTGTCTGGGAGGGGATGGTGGCAGAGCGATGCATGAAGGCTGTCACCTCCGGAATAGTACAATCAAGGAGCGCACGCGGCGAGCCATGGGTGATGGGCCTATGCGTTTTTGCATCTAAGAAGATGCCGTCATCAGCAATTGTAAGAAGGCTGGGTAGCTCGTGACTTACAATGACGATTGTCGCACCAAGCCCATCACGGAGGCTGAGGATGAGGTCATCCAAACGCGCCGATGTGATGGGGTCTAACCCTGCTGAGGGCTCGTCAAAGAATAAAATATCAGGCTCTAAGGCGATAGCACGGGCAAGGCCTGCACGCTTGCACATACCGCCTGATATTTCATAAGGGAAAAGGTCTATCGCATGTTCCATCCCAACAAGGCCAAGCTTGAGCCTGACAAGCTCGGTAATTTCGGCTTGGCTGAGGGATGTAAACATTTCTAACGGGAGGGCAACATTTTCGCCCACTGTCATGGAGCTCCATAGCGCACCACTTTGGAAGAGAACACCATAGCGGCGGTTAATCGCTGTACGGCGGTCATCAGGCTGAGCCCAATAATCTTCTCCTCCAACCATGATCTGCCCTGCTGTAGGGCGGAGCAAGCCTACAATACTGCGGAGAAGTGTGCTCTTGCCGCAACCGGATCCACCCATAACCGCAAAGATAGATCCGCGTTTAAGGTCGAACGAAACATTCTGTTGGATGATCTTTGGGCCGAAGGATAATTGCAAATCGCGGACGGAGATAAGTGTTTCTTGCTCAGACATCAATCAAATCCCGACAGCATTAGCAATAACGGCGAATACAGCATCCAAGGCGATGATGCCCACAATCCCAATCACAACAGCGCGTGTGGCGGCGATACCAACATCAGCCGCGCTACGGCCTGCTTTAAGGCCGACACGGCAAGCGGCAAGAGCGATAAAAGCGGCAAAGAAAAGAGATTTGATGAACCCAAAAACAAACTGGCTAATCTCAACACCATCGAATGTCGCGAGCCAGTACCCAATGGGGGAAATATCCATCATGCCCATAGCGACAACAAAGCCGCCAAAGATGGAGACCATCGTACCATAGAGGTAAAGCAGCGGCATCATAATGACGAGCGAGAGGATGGAGGGCAGTAAAATATAGCCCGAAACGGGGATGCCCGTCACTTGGAGAGCATCGATCTCCTCATTCCCCAACATGGTAGAGATGCGTGCCGCATAAGCCCCGCCGGTACGCCCTGCCATGATGATGGCCGTCATGATGGCGGAAATCTCACGTGCGGAGGCAATCCCTACGAGGTTGGTGACATAAATCTCCGCAGCGAACTTACGCAGTTCAATCAGCCCAACAAAGGCTAAAATAGCCCCAACAAGGAAGTTAACGATACTGACAATTAACAAAGCGGAGGGACCGGCATTCCAGACATCAACGAGGAGGTCTTTTAGGCGCATGGCACTCTTACCGCGGAAGGCCTGCATGGCCCCCCGGAAGACATCCATCGTAAGGGTCGCCATTGTGCCAATCTCATTAAGATTGTTCAGGCATTTACCCCCGACACGAGAGAGGAAGCCCTCATGATGCTCTTGATGAGGGGTAACCTCAGCGGGTTTATCTGGCAATAAAGCGAGCAAACGCTGTGCGGAATCTGGGAGTGTTTGCTCATCCAAGGTAAGAGAAGCCTGACACGCCGCTTTTTTAACGTCCCATAAAAAGGCGATGAGGCTGACATCCCAATTCTGGAGGCCCGTGACATCAACCGTTACTGTCTTATCTGCAATAGAGGCAACAGAGGCGAAGCTATCTTGTGGGAAGTTTATGCCATTCTGCGTTTGGATGTTCCATGTGCCCTTGAGGGCGAGGCACAAACGCCCCTTGCTCTCTTGGAGGGCCCAAGAGGGTGCAGGAGAGGAGGCAGCGGCTCGCATTTCCGTCACAGGCATAAGGCCAGTCCTTGCTGTGCCCTTACTGTGGGGCGTTGGGTAGGATGCGACATCGTTATGCCAATAAAGCGTCTCATAATGAAAACCCTATAACATAAATGTAAGAAAAGCGAGGGGGCGGGAGAGGGTATGCTGTAAGATTATTTCTATATTTCAAGAGGTTTTTAGAAAGGGAATTACTCATGTGCGGCATAAAGTCGCAGATGCATTTTCCGGCCATTAGAGTAATTCAGCCCCTCAAATTGATCATAAAGAATTGCGCTTTCTCCTTGTTGTTTTAAAGCGTGCAGAAACTCTGCTTCATCGCGTTGGTCTATCAGGGCGAGGGCACAATGTGCATCTTCATGTAAGGCTTGAGCAGCGGCTATGGTGGGTAGGATGCGTGTCGCCCCGCCAGTTAAAAAGATGAGACTTGGCTCTTTATAGGATGGGGAGAGCAGGGGGCTTTCTTGGCAGGGGCGAAGTTGCTCAAAACTATGGGCTATACGAGGCGAAAGTTGGATGCTGGTAAGGTGGGGGATTAGGCATAAGAAAAGCCCCATCTCACTTAACAACGCGGCACCAAGGGAGCAAAAGGCCCCTTCTCGCCATTTTTGTTGGTAGATAAACCACCCCGTGGCGATGAGGAGCGGGAGGCTACCATAAAGGGGGATGAAGCTATCGGTAAAGAAGTGCCCTTCCATAGCGTAAAGGAGCAAAGGCACCGCAGCAGAGAGCAGCAGCCCTATACTTAACCAAAGGGTTGCATAAATCCCGACCCCTATTTTGGCCCAGAGGGTACGCAGTGGGGTGCATGGCCAGTTGAGCAAGCTAGCGGCTGTGAGAATGGCAATGGCGGGATAGGTGGGCAGAACATAATGGGGGAGTTTAGTCGCGAGGCACTCAAAAAACAGCCAATGAGGGATAATCCAGCAGAGGAGGAAGAGAAGCTCCGGCTCTTTTCGTTTCTGCCAAAGGGTGGGTAAGGCGCGGAGGGCATAAAGGGTACATGGCCAGCATGCGAGCGAGACAAGCAGAAGGTAATAGCCGGGAGGAAAGCCATGTGCTTCTTGTCCACTGGCGATTTTACCGAGCAGATTATGGCCTACAGCACGGCGGAAGAACTCCCCATGGCTGACAAAAGCAATGCTTATACACCATGGCAAAACGATTAACGCACTGATTATCCATCCCCAAGCGGGCCGTAAATGCCGCCAGAGGGTAAGGGTGCGTGTGGCCAAACAAAGGGCGAGGAGTGTCCCAAAGCTAGGGATGAGAACGATGGGGCCTTTGAGCATCAACCCCATGCCAAGGGCGCACCAATAAAGGATGCTGTAGCCGCAAGGTGTTTTTATATGGGCGCGTGCATCTTCAAAATGCCGGAGGAGGAGGGCTTGCAAGCACAGAATATCTAGCAAAAGGACGCTATCAATCGTGGCCATTCGGCTTTCTGCGGCAAAGAGAGGCGTCACCAATAGAAAGCCAGCAGCGAGCAGCCCCGTTTTTGGCCCAAAGAGGCGCGCGCCAATCCATGCGGTGAGGAGTGTACTTAAAATAGATGCTACGAGGCTGGGCAGACGATACGGCCAAGTGTGATGGCGCAGGGTTGTATCATGCGTGATGAACTCTGTGATTTTAACAGCACCGGCCTCTAACCAATAGATGCCAGCAGGCTGATGATAGCGAGGCTGGTTTTGGAAGCGAATATCGAGGAAGTCACCCGTTGCCAGCATCTGCGCGGTAGCTTGCATATAGCGTGGCTCGTCCCGGTCTAGCGGGGGGAGGCTAAGTCGCCCTGGCAGAGCGAGTAAAAAGGCTAACAAGCCAAGCACAATATAATGACGGGATGAGAGGGTCATAAAAGGCAGGCTTACAAAGGGGGAAGGATACAGAGAGAGGCTTATCGCTCGCTTAACGGTGGGAGAGGGCGTGTCCGTTTTTGCAGCCAGAGAACACCCAAAAGGTCGAAAATACCAACGAGGGCACGATTTATATTATTATATTTAGAGTGCCCATGCAGCCTTGCGCGATGTTGTGTTTCTATACAAATGAGCGGGGCACCATAGCTTTGCATTAAAGCAGGTAAAAAACGATGAAGCCCCTCAAAATGGGGAAGGGTAAGGAAAAGGTCGCGTTGAAAGAGCTTTAGCGGCCCGCCGGTATCGGGGCAATGGTCGTGTAGAAGATGTTGACGAAGGGTGTTTGCAAACCGGGTAGCAAAGCGGCGAGAGAAGGAATCACGCCTTTTCCGGCGGACCCCAACAATGAGCGGGGCTGGGCTTTTCACCCCATGGGTTGTCTCATAAGTGTGGCGCGCAGCCAGCATGGTTTGGATGAAAGCGGGATTGTCCTGCCCATCACCATCCATTGTGGCAATCCACGGCGCATGCGCGGCACGAATAGCGGAGCGGAGTGCAGCGGATTTCCCCATACGCGTGGGATGAACGATAATCCGCAACTGGGGGAGGAGGTGTGCTTTAGCCTCTAGCAGCTTTTGCTGTGTTGTATCGGTGCTACCGTCATCAACAATGATAACCTCCGCTGGAGGGAGGTCCGTTAAAACTGTGCAGAGTTCCTCACATACGGGGAGGATATTATCGCTCTCGTTAAAAACGGTAATGACGACAGCCAGCAAGGGATTATGTGGCTTACTGGCTGTCAGTGTGCTGGTCATGCAGCCTTGTCATTAAGGGCTTGCGGCAGTTGCTTTAGCCCATCAGTGATGAGTTTATGAGCAAGGGAGGAATCTGCCGCGAGGTCTTTTTGGAGGACATCCTTTGCAGCAGCAAGCGCGAGGGCCGCGGCTTGCTCACGAATGTCACGCAGGGCGGCTTGCTCTGCAATATGAATGCGCTCGCGAGCAAGTTTCTCATGGCGGGCCACCATATCATCAACATCACGCTCAGCTTGGGCGCGCAGACGCTGTGCCTCTAGCTTGGAGGATGTGATGAGCTGTTGGGCTTCCTCTTGAGCGTGCTTTAGGTCGCGTTTGGAATCCTCAAGCATTTGCTCAGCTTCACGGCGGAGGCGTGTTGCCTCATCCAAATCCTTGCGGATCTCATCTGCGCGCTCATCAAGCTTAGAGGCTATGGTTTTCCAGAGCTTACGCCCAAAGATGACGAAGAACAGAACGAAAGCGAGAGATGACCAAAAACGGGGTTCATGAAACATGCTCACCTCCTGCAGTATGAGCGCGCTCTATAGCAGAGGCTACAGAGCGATGATCGGCTTTACCAATGAGGCGTTCAATAAGAGTTGTGGCGGTATTTGTAGCGATGCCACTAACATGATTGAGGGCCTTGGTGCGCGATTGTGCAATGCGGGTCTCCGCATCACGGATTTCAGTATTAAGGCGAGCAAGTGTCTCGCTAACCTCATGCTGAATGTTCTTCTTAGCTGTATCGCGAATCTCTTGAATGATAGCGTGAGCATCATCAAAAGCTTTATCGCGTGCTTCATGGAGCTCTTTTTGGGCTTTGTCAGCATCTTGCTTAGCGCGGCGGGCAAGGTCAAGATCGCTCTTGATGCGTTGGTCACGCGCCTTCAGCACATTAGCAACCCGTGGCAAAGCAGAGCGGCTTAGAAGCAGATAGAAGATGAAGAAGATGATGGCACCCCAGAGCACCTGGCCCTGCACATAAGGGTCGTTAAAGTGGAGCTGGGGCATGCCTTCCGCCACGGCCCGGCCCGGTAAGGCCGCAAGGGGGGCGGCGGCAGACAGGAGGAAACGAGGCGTAAGGCGCATCGGTCTTGCCCTCAGACGAAAAGGATAAGGAAGGCGATCAGCAGGGCAAAGAGGGCAATAGCCTCTGTCAAGGCAAAGCCAAGCATACCCAGGCCAAACACATGCGGGCGAGACGCCGGGTTGCGAGCGATAGAGTTTACCAGCGCAGCAAAGATGTTACCGATACCAGCACCAACACCGGCAAGAGCAATCACGGCAAGACCAGCACCAATCTCACGAGCGGGATGAAGAAGATCCATGGTTCAGCTTCCTTTATAAGGACAGGACAAAGAGAAACGCAGGCACTGCCAGCCCATTAATGGGCGACAGCCTCACGCAGGTAAATGCAGGTAAGGATGGCAAAAACATAAGCCTGTAGAAGCCCTACCAGCAGCTCAAGTGCCGTCAAAGCGATGTTGAGAACAACAGGGGTAATTGCCAGCACATCGCCGACAACGCCAAGACCGGCAAGCATGATCGTAAAACTTGCAAAAACCTCCAACAGCACATGCCCTGCTACCATATTCGCAAAAAGACGAATGGACAGGCTGATGGGCCGGGAGATGTAGGAGAGAATCTCAATCGGTACAAGCAAAGGGGAGAGGGCAATGGGCGCACCCTCCGGCATGAAGTGCTTGAAGAAGTTTAGCCCCTGCACACGCAAAGATGTGATGATGCAAAGGATAAACACCGCCATTGCCATAGCCAGCGTAACAACAATATGGCTGGTGAAGGTAAAGGAGAACGGCAGTAGGCCGATGTAATTCCCCGTCAGAATGAAGAAGAATAAGGCAAACACAAAGGGGAAAAAGCGCGTTCCCGCCTCCCCGATAGTATCAACGGCCAAACCGTGGATGAAGTCGTAACTCACCTCTGCGGCGGCTTGTAGGCGACCAGGCACCACGGCTTTTGGCTTCATCCCAACATAGAGGAACGTAAGCACCACAGCGGCGGAGATTACCATAAATAGCGGGGACTGGGATAACCGCAGTGCCTCACCGAAAGAACCCAAAATCGGATGCAGTTCAAACTGTCCGAGCGCGTCAATCTTCGATCCGCTGGCCACGCTGGTCTCTCCCGTTTTCTTGTGCCCTATTCTGAGGGGCATCTGTAACATTCACAACACGCCAGACATTCCGCAAGCCGGCTGCCATGCCAAGCATAGCAAAACCAATCATAAACGCAGGCTTACATCCTGTCCATCGGTCAAGTTCATAACCAATGCCCAGACCAACGGCAACACCAGCCACGAGATCACTTGCAATATGGAAGGCCATTCCTAATGCAGAATCGTCGGACAAGGCAGCAGTTTTTCGGGGGGTATTTTTTGGGGTCAGCTTTTGCTCCATATGAGCAAGACGCTCATTGAACTGGCTGTATCTGGTTGTGTCGTGGTTGCTCACGCTACAATACCCCAAAATGTCCTGCATCATTGCGATGGACACAGAGTAGCTAGACAGGGCATGAGGCTGATGTCAACGACCTGAGCGCATCCCTCCTGCCCACTGAGTGAAGGGCTACTAAATTATAGTGAAAAAACAACCCTTAGCTAACAAGTCGCAACCTTTGGTTTTTTGTGCGAGAGGATGTTTTATGCTCATCTGGCCCAAAAGGAAGCATGGGCGGCTCTTGTTGTTTATCGTTAGAGTCCGCTGGAGCATCAGGCATATGATGACCAAGATACGCATCCGATAACGCACGGAAGGCATAATCTAGCATAGAGGTCGCATAGCGGGCCACATCATCGCCTTCAACGGTACCGCACGCACCGAAGTGAGAATAAGCAAATTGCTCGACAAACATTTCTAAAGGTACACCGCATTGCAGGCCAATACTCACGGCTTGGCTGAAGCACTCCATCAGGCCGCGTGCCATGGGGCTTTCCCGTGGGGGAGCGAGGGATAGGGCGGCGAGGCTGCCATCTTCAAACTCGCTGGTCCGCATAAAAAGGCGATGCCCGCCAATGGAGGTGCGCTGGCTAAAGCCGCCTTGCCGCATGGGTAAGGGGCGGCGGACGCCACGGCCTAGCTTGTCTTTTAGGTCATCTATTTCTGGCTCAGGCAGAGCAGGAAGATAATCGCAAAAAGGCATAACAGCTTCATGCATCTGTGCATGAGCTTCCGCACCGGCGGGATGAAGTGGGCTTTGTCCCTCCAATGTGAGGGCTAAAGCGGCCTCTGGGGAGAGGCCCTTATGGGCGAGGCGGTTGAGAGTTGAGGCTCGCAATGTGCCGTGTTGCGTAACAAGGGAGAAAATTGGCCCTAAGCCGCAGGCTTCGACATCAAGTAGAGCATCAACCATGCCGGGGCTAGAAAAGCCCGTCTCGATAGGGCTGAGGGTGGTTACGCTCTGTAGTGCGCTAGTGATGGCGATAGCGGTCTTCTCAATTTCTGGATGATGAGGGCAGTGGAAGGCCTTAGCCGGTTTTGCTGTGCCAGCACGGGCAATGAGCTGCGTAAGATGGCTTATCGCTTTGGCAAAATCACGCCCTTCTGTGCTGTCATATTCCATACCAAGGGCGGCAAGGCAGGCATCAAGGTCGCTCAATAAGATTAGCCCGACAGGCCCATCATCATGGTGAGCAGGGGCAGGATCATCAAAGAGGGGAAGTTCCCCACTGCGATAAGGCCGCTGCGCTGCGTCTAACCGGCGCAAGCTATCGCAGGCTAATTTAAGGCAAGCGGCAAAATGTTCAGTTGCAAAAAGACCATCCTGCACAAAGCCGGAGAGCCTTACAATAAAGCCCGGTTGTCCGTCAGGGTCATTGCGCCATAGGGCAGCATTGGGGGCCATTTGCTGCATTAAAAGCAGGTACGATAAGCTCCGCCCCGCCGGTGGGGTCCCTTGGGGGGTGTGGGGTAAGAGCGGTGTAGAATCAATAAGGTCCACCCAGCGCGCGGCTTCACTTGCGAGGCGGATAGGCCCGCCTTCTGCCGGGGTGAGCTGGATGAGTGCCTGAGCGGCATCATCACTCCACACAGAGGGAACGGTCACCGAACGCAGGTTAGAGCTGTCCGAGTCTATGCTTATTTGAAGCGTTCTCATATGAACGCCATTCCAGTGAAGATGCGCTTTCATGATGACGAGTCTAGTCATGAAGCAGTGAGGAGGAAACCATCCTTAGAGGGGGATAACGGGCATAAGCGTTCAGGAAAACGGGGATATAGTGGATAACTTTTTATCAGCCCGCAAAAGAGAAAAATGCTGGTGAGTGTGGCAGGGGATTGGACGTAACGCGTGGAGTCCGCTAGAGCGTTAAGGACATTCACGCATGTGATGGTTTTGTGACGGTAAAAAGGATAGAGCGATGGTTACGGGCAATGCGGGGGATATGGCCGTAAGACGAGCTGGAAAGGACCGCTTAGAACTCGCTGTAGGGCTTGTTGCAGCAGGTGTTCTAGCGGTGTTAATTGTCATTGCCTTTATCGGGCGGCAGCATCCACAAGACCGGGGCTACCCTCTCCATGCGGCATTTAGTCATATTGATGGGCTTGGCGTGGGGTCGGATGTCCGCCTTGCTGGTGTGACAGTGGGGCATGTGCGGCATTTGCAGGTGGACCCGCATAATTTTCAAGCAGAGGTGACCTTCAGTGTTGCGCCGAATATTCAGCTCCCGGCTGATAGCGGTGCGATTATTACTTCTGATTCTCTCTTAGGGGGGAAATATATTGCCCTCACCCCCGGCGGTGATGCGACCATGTTAAAAGCAGATGGTGTGATTGGGGAAACGCAGGGGGCAATTAGTTTAGAGCAACTTTTGAGCAAGTTTATTTTCTCCGTCACGGATTCATTACAAAAGAAGGCTCCTCCCGCCACGCCGCCTACCGAGCCAAATCCTTCCTCAGCACAAGCCCCTGCTCAACTGACTCCGTGAGACCATTTTTATGGCAGAGCAAGACTGGCTCGATAGTGCAGGGCAGCCGATACATTGTACAGGTAAATTGCGTGTTTTGCGGGAGAATGAGGAGGAGTTACGGCAAGTTATTAAAGAGGCTTGTGCGGATGCCTTATTGATGGATGTAGCCCCTGCTTATTTGCGCCAACATATGGAGCAGCTTATGGCTGCGATAGTCGCAGAGGCCATAGAGGGCACAAAAAGTACCAATGGTGCTGATGCGATGGAACAGGGGGAAGGATGAGGGTTATGGGCGTAAAAAAGCGGCGTTTTAGGGGGCTGGTGGCCTGTTTGTTAGGCTCTATGCTGGGTGGGGCGGTATTATCCTCCTTGCATGCTGAGGGTGTGCGTGCTGTAGCCCCTCCTGCGACGTATCCCGCAACAAGCTGGCAGGGGCGTAATCAGGCGGTGATGCGCATTATGCGGCGGTTGGATTCTCATGTCGGGCTTGTCTCGCTGCATGTTGGGGAGGTGGTGCAATATGGCACTTTGTCCTTAACGTTAGAGCGTTGCTTGCAAAAACCTGAAGGCCTTCCCGCCCAAGCCGCAGCGCAGGTAAAGATTGAGGAAAACCAAGAGGCTGGCAGCCCTACATTTGAGGGATGGATGTTTACCAATGACCCCGCTTTAGGGGCTTATGCTGGGGCGTTGTATGATGTGCAGGTCGTCTCATGCGATGGTGATGCTGTGGCCCCTATGGTAGGGCCGTTGCCCCATCCATCTGTACCGTCGGTTGCAACAGCAGGGGCCCCACATGTGGAGGCCGATGGCGAGGGCAAGTCCTCCTCTCCCACGGCAGGGCAGAATGTTCATCAAGGGGATAATGGGGCATCTGGGCCCGTCTCTTTATTACCGCCAACACCTGCCCCAGCACCGCAGGCTGGGCAGGGTGAAGGGACGCAGCCCTAAGGGGATGGTGTGAGGGGATGAAGTGCTTTTTCCACCCCATAGGGGTATGGTGGATGGAAGCATCGTGATGTTTATAAAAGAAGGAGAGGGGCATGCTGTTTACGGATAAACAACAGATACGTGCTGTATGGCGTGTCGGAGGGCTTTATATTCTATCCGCCCTCTTTGCTCTTCTTATTGCCTTCATTGCGGAAAATTTCTTGCATATGGTCCCTTGTGAGCTGTGCTTGTGGGAGCGTGGGCCGTGGCGGGTGCTGATAGGGATTGGCGTGTTGGTTCTGGTCTTTTCCCCGCGTTATGCGCGTTGGCTCGCTTGTATAGGGTTGGTGTGTTTGTTGGTGAGTGTGGGGTTAGGTATTTTGCATGTGGGCGTAGAGCATGGGCTTTGGCCCAGCCCCGCGGCGGAATGCCAAGTGACCCCTGTCGAAGCGTATGATTTTAAAGACTGGATGGCACATTTACCCGCTCATCCGACTAAACCTTGCGACCAGCCCGATTACCCGTTGGGTTTGCCTGTGTCACTGACGAGTCTTGCGGCTCTTTATGCGTTTGGTGTGTTTGTTCTCGCACTGTGGGAAACATGGCGGTTATTCCGCTTTGTGCGGCAACAAGTGGACGCATGAGATTATAGATAGAAAGCGCGGGAGGGCGGTTATGGCTTTAGATGAGTTCTTATGCTTATACCGGCAAGGCTTTGCACGGGTTGCTGCATGTACAACGCCGATTACGCTGGGCGAGCCTCATCATAACGCCATAGTGTTTCAGCAATGGTTAGAGCGGTGCCATGAGCAAGCGGTTGCGATTGCGGTTTTCCCAGAATTAGGGCTGACAGGCTATACGTTGGAGGATTTGTTCTTCCAGCAACTGATGTTAGAGCGCAGCCAAGAGGCTTTGTTAGCCTTGGTGGAGCGCACGGCTCACCTCATGAGCGTTGGCATTGTTGGGATGCCATTGCGTTGGGGGGATAGCCTCTATAATTGCGCGGTCATCTTTCATAAAGGCCGTATTTTGGGCGTTGTGCCGAAGATTATGCTCCCACGTTATCGCGAGTTTTACGAAACACGGCATTTCACCAGCGGGGCGGGTTGTTCTGGTACGATCAGGCTTGGTACGCAAGAGGTGCCTTTTGGGGCCGATTTGCTTTTTGAGGCAGAGGATATTGCCGGTTTAACCCTCGGGGTGGAGATTTGTGAGGACCTCTGGGCACCGCAACCACCAAGCGGGGCTTTGGCGGTGGCTGGGGCGACCGTTATTGCGAATCTTTCTGCCTCTCCCGTAACGGTTGGGCGCGCCGAGCATCGCGCTTTATTATGTGCTGCACAGTCTATGCGGACGAGTAGTGCGTATCTTTATGCCGCTGCCACGGTGGGGGAATCGACAACGGACCTCGCATGGGATGGGCAGCTTTTGATTTATGAGGCCGGGGAGTGCCTTGCCCAATCAGACCGCTTTACCCCGAAAGGGGATATGGTGGTCGCCGATATAGACCTCGACCGTTTGCGGCAGGAGCGACTCCAGACGGGGTATTTCGCATCAACTCACGCGAAAAACTTTCGCCGGATTCGTTTTGCCGTAAATCCTCCTCTTCAGGATTGGGGGTTAAAGCGTGAGGTGCCACGCTTCCCCTTTGTGCCTTTGCGCCCTGCCTTATGTGAGCAAGATTGCCGGGAAGCATGGAATATTCAGGTCCATGCTTTGTGCCAGCGGTTAAAAGCCGCTCATGCCAAAACAATGATTATTGGCGTGTCAGGTGGGTTAGATAGTGCGCTGGCCCTCTTGGTGGCGGTCAAAGCGGCGGATTGTCTTGGCTGGGAGCGGACGCAAATTATCGCCCGGACCATGCCCGGCTTTGCCACAGGCGGCGAGTCCCTCGCGTTGGCGCATGGCTTGATGGAGAGTTTGGGTGTGCGTGCTGGAGAGCTGGATATCAGGCCGACCGCGCAGGCCATGTTGGCAGCGATTGATCACCCTTATGGGCGTGGCGAAGCTGTATATGACATTACCTTTGAGAATGTACAGGCAGGGTTAAGGACGGATTTTCTTTTCCGTCTAGCCAATCATCATCAAGGGTTGGTCATCGGTACGGGCGATATGTCCGAGCTAGCTTTGGGCTGGTGTACCTATGGAGTCGGTGACCAGATGGCTCATTATAATGTTAATGCGGGCCTGCCTAAGACGCTCATCCAGCATGTGATTCGCTGGGCCTCGGGTCATGATAAGAGCGTATCCCCGGCAGCGCGTGCGGTGTTGGAGTCGATTGTCGCAGCAGAGATTAGCCCAGAGCTTGTGCCGAATCAGGGGCAGGGTGTGCAAAGTACCCAACAAATGATTGGCCCATACGCGTTGCAAGATTTCACGCTTTATTATGTTCTGCGTTATGGATTCGCACCTAAGAAGATTGCCTTCTTGCAATTACATGCGTGGGGCGATGCAAAAAAGGGTGAGTGGCCCCTTAATTACCCAGAGCAAGACCGTATTGCTTATGATCTGCCAACAATCATCCATTGGAGTCGCGTTTTTCTAAAGCGATTCTTTGGCACAAGCCAATTTAAGCGGTCGGCCATGCCTAACGGCCCGAAAGTTGTTGCAGGGGGGAGCTTATCGCCTCGGGGCGATTGGCGCGCGCCATCGGACGGTACGGCGACTCTATGGTTGGCCGATTTGGATGACATCGAATCGTATAAACTGTGAGATGACAATTCCTTATAAGGGGGTTCTGCGAAGGCAAGGTCGTGATAACTGTGCGCCCCTTATTTGAGCGATCATGCAGAAATCATTATGATAAAGTTAATTTTTTTGTGTGGCCATATAATGCCGCAAGGATAGTCATATAAAAAATCTACTAAAATAAAAATAAAATAATTTTCTTTATCTGGAAATAAATAAGATTTATTTTTATCAAACAAATATATAAGAAAATTTTTTTGTTATTCTTCTCTGTCGTTTCAGTATATTTGTGTGATTTCTATCAAAAATGTATCAAAAAATTGCGTATACATTCTAATTATCAATTTTGAAATCGAATAGAAATTACACACAAAACATTTGTAAGCCATTGGTTAATCTGTTATCTGTTGTTAACAGGTTGCGGGTCATTTCGACCTAATTCCGACAGCGTCTCTTAGGAGGGGCTCTTTGTAGGTTGCCATAAAGTTTTCTCACTTCTGACGTGAGGGAGCCACGAAGGTAGTCAATCTTCTCTCTGTCATCAGAGGGCAAGAAGGGGCCGGAATAAGAGCAGCTTGTCAGTTTGGGTCGTATGATTATGTTGTGTAAGGTGTAGTCTCTTGGCAATTCCAACAGTATCAGGTTTGCGGCAACAGTATTTCTTTGGGCTTCCTAGTCAGGGGGCGCAGGATCTCAGTGCTTTATTTGCAAACTCCTTCCAGTCGCTAATGAACCGTTCCGGTTTTGACGATGACGAAGGTGGGATGTCATCCCTCTCCTCTGGTGTGGGTAATGACGGACTTGACCTTCGGCAGTCTTTGGATTCCGATGACGATTCTCAGGCAAGTTTTCTTGGCGGGCAGGATACAATTTCTGCTGCAGGAGATGGGACCAACGGGAGCTCTAGCCAGCTTTCTCTCGGGGGGACGCTAAGCTTCCTCGGTGGTGTTGGCTCCGGGACGCGTTCGGTCGGGGATAATGCCACCATCTTTGGCACCGCTAATAGCGTGTATCATTACGCTCAGCAGGCAACGGATGGGAGCAGCGTGTTCCGTCCAGAATTTTATGGGGCAGCACCGGGCGCAGATAATATTCTGTTTGATGCTTCGAACTCCCATCAGTCTTTGGATGCGCTTGCTGGCCTTGGGGACACCATCAAAGGTGGTGATGCCTCTGATACGATTTCGGTTCAGAACACGGTTGACGGGACCAATGCTGGCGCGACATTAAGCGGCGGTAGTGGGTCTGCTAATCTCTTCCAGTTCCTGAATAATAAGGGCGGGCATTATACCATCGCCGATTTCGGGAAGGCTGCAGGCAATCAGGTTGGGCTTAAAGCAACTCAGCAGGAGATTGGTCAGATGCTTGAGCATCAGTCAATCACTGGTGGTAATGTGACGGTTGATTTGCCAAACGACCAAGGTCAGATTACCTTCTTAGACCAACAGCAGTTGCATCCTAAAGATTTCCATAGCTTCTAATAGATACTCACCCCTCTTCGGAGGGGTGATTTTTTATGAGCTGTATACAGAGCGTACAAGAATGCCGTCCCGATGGGGCGGTATTTTTTATCTTAATTTTTGGGAGAGTCATTGGCTGGGGCGGGAGGATTCGAACCTCCGCATGGCGGAATCAAAATCCGCTGCCTTACCGCTTGGCTACGCCCCAACGCTGGCTCCTTAATATCCCGAACAGACGAATGGGTAAAGGGTGCGTAAGCGTTTTTTTTACATAAGATGTTATAAAATCTCGTCCTCATCTTTGGGGGCGACATAGTCGGGCAGTCCGCCTTCATCCTGTAAGGGAGAATCGGATAGGTGATGAGAGGATGCCGCTTTGAGCAAACCCAGCCGCTCCGCACGAGTAAGGGCTTGGTCAAGTGTTTGCATGGTCGTAGTGAGGTCTGGTGAGCTGTCTTTCTCCCAACTGACAATGGTACGCGACCATAAGGCGAGCAGAGCATTTTGGCGGATGATGCCTCCCAAGCCGCGACACTCTAGCCCGGCTGCATCGGCAATCCAGCGTAGGCTTTCCATTGTCGTTGCAGCGAGGAAGGCCGCTAGGGCTGGGTCACGGGGGAGAGTGTGCATGACAGCGCATAGTCCTGCACGATAATCTTGCATTGCATCAAAGCGGCGCATGAGGAGGTCAAAAAGCCGCTCGCGCACGGTGGTGCCATAGCGTTCCCCACAGAGGGCCGCTTCATCAATGTGGCGATTCAGGTATAATAAAATCATCGCTTTAAAGGGGAAGCGTTGGCGTACACGGGCGAGGGGCAAGCCTGCTTCGCGCGCTGCCTCTACGAGGGAGGTACGCTGCCAACCATGCTGCTGAGCAAGCTGTAACGTGGCATCAATCATCGCCCTGTCAAAAGAAGGGTCGTGGGGGGAATTGGTCATCATTATGCGTTTTATGCCTAAGCGTGTGAGATGGACCGATAGAGCGGGTTATGTTCCACCGGTCCGATGGGATGGTTAATCATCAAGCTCGCGTGAGCGTTTAATCGCAGCTTTGGCCGCTTCAGGGATGAGGCGTGGCCAATGTTCTTCCTTCATAAAGACGCTCAAAGCCGCAGCGGTTGTGCCGTTGGGGCTGGTGACGTTTTTGCGGAGTGTTTCTGCATCTTCAGGAAGTTCATGGAGCATCTTGCCAACACCATAAATCATGCCACGGACAAGAGCGCGTGAAGCATGAGCGTCTAAGCCGAAATCTTGCCCGACTTTCTCCAGCAATTCAGCAAGGTAGAATACATAAGCCGGGGCAGAGCCAGCAATGGCAATGACGGTACGGAGGTCCTCCTCATGCGGGACGGAAACAACGGTACCTACTTGTTCCATCAAGCGGATGGCGAGGTCCTTTTGCGCTTGGCTGACATGGGGGGAGGCATAAAGCCCCGTTGCCCCGGCCCCAACGCAGGATGGCGTATTGGGCATGGTGCGGATGACAGGCATATCCGCACGGCCACACCAGCTTGCTAGTTTTTCGCAGCTCTTACCAGCCATGACAGAGAGGAGAGCTGTATGATTCATCCGCTCGCCCAAAACGGTTTTAAGGGATGAGAGCATCGCCTCTGCCCCCGCAGGTTTAACGGCCAGCACGATAATATCGGGTTTTACGTCAGGCGTAATCTCCTCTGGCGTGCGGAAGATGGTGCATCCTGCCGGGGCGTCTTGGAGCTTACGGTCTAGGATAAAGATGCGCGGCGGGGTTGGGCTGCTTACCCACCCACGCATAAGGGCCCCGCCCATTTTGCCGCAACCAACGAGAAGAAGTGTAGGGATGGTCATGAGGAAACTCCAAAAAGGGATTAACGCTGTGAGGAAGGAGCAGTAAGGCTTTGCTCTAGCTCGTCTAAACGGGCTTCTAGCGCAGCGAGGCGATGCTCGGCCTTTTCTTGAGCGAGGCGAGCGTGGCTTGCCATCTCTTGCACGGCCTCAAACTCATCACGGCGGACAAGATGAAGGGAGAAAAGAATCTCGTTAATCTGGCTGCGAATAAGCGTATGAATCTCCTCGCGTACACCAGTCGCGGCAGAGAACGCCGTTCCAGCAAAGCCGGCTATATCATCGAAGAAACGGGGGCGTATGGCCATATTATCAACTCCTTTATAGGTGGTCTTCCAAAACGGACTTATCTGTCTGTCGCAATTCTTTCAGAAGCAAAGGTAGGTCTGTCAACCAATTCTCCCTCATTTCTGTGCGTTCTTATGTTGGATACCGCTTTCTACCAGACTATACAGGAAGAATGATTATCGTCACCGGTGGAGCCGGATTTATTGGGTCTTGTCTGCATCACGCTCTGTTTCAGCAGGGGCGGCGGACTGTTATTGTGGATTATCTTCACGACCAAGGGAAGTGGCGTAACCTTGCCACGCACCCTCCTCATCTTATCGTGCCGCCAGAGGGTTTAACGGCGTTTTTGGCAGAGGCGAAGGGGGTGGAGGCTGTCATTCATATGGGGGCCATTAGCGAGACTACAGCGCGGGATGGTGACCTTGTATGGCAGAGTAATGTTGCCCTCTCTCAGCAGCTATGGCGATGGTGTGCAGAGCAGGAGGTCCCATTTCTCTACGCGTCTTCCGCAGCGACCTATGGCGCGGCAGACCAACCCGCCCTCTTTCAAGATGGGTTGGAGTCTATCGAGGCACTCCAACCACTCAATTTATATGGCTGGTCTAAGCACGCGTTCGACCTCTGGGTAAAGCGGACGATAGAGGCAGGTGAGCCTACTCCCCCGCAATGGGCGGGGTTGAAGTTCTTTAACGTCTATGGGCCGAATGAATATCATAAAGGGCGGATGATTTCGGTCATTAAGGTAAAATATGATGAGCTCATGGCTGGCAACCCTGTGCGGCTCTTTCAATCAGATAAACCCGGCTTAGCTGATGGCGAGCAGAAGCGGGATTTCATCTGGGTTGGGGATGTGGTGAAGGTGCTGCTCTGGCTGTTGGAGCATCCTACAGTCAGTGGGCTGTTTAACTGCGGGACAGGGCAGGCACGCTCTTATGAATCCCTTGCGCGGGCTGTATGCGATGCGGCAGGGAAAAGGGTAAATATCGAGTATATTCCTATGCCAGAAAGCTTACAGGGGCAGTATCAATCCTTTACGCAGGCGGATATGAAGGCACTGCGTAAAGCGGGGTATGATGCACCCTTTACCAGCTTAGAAGATGGTATCCGCTTTTATATTAAAGATTATCTGGCATCAGGAAGGCCGTATTTGTGACACAACCGCTTATCTTTCCGGGGTTGGACCCGGTGGCGTTTCATCTAGGGCCATTGGTGGTCCGTTGGTATGCGCTTGCTTATATAACGGCATTTCTCATAGCCCTGCCTATCGCACGGAAGTTGGTTCAATTAGGGCCGAAGGTTGCCACTCGTCTCGCTGTGGATGACTTTCTCGTCTATGCCGTGCTTGGCGTATTGGTGGGGGGGCGTTTAGGCTATGTCCTTTTTTATCGTCCTCTTTTCTTCCTAGCTCATCCGTTGCAGATTTTTGCAACATGGCGGGGCGGTATGTCCTTTCATGGTGGGGCAGCAGGGGTCATTATCGCGCTGGCTTGGTTTACGTGGCGGCGGCGTCTGAACTTCCTTGCCTTTGCGGACCGGATTGTCGTGGTGGTGCCTATTGGGTTGGGGCTAGGCCGTTGTGCTAATTTCATCAATGGGGAATTATGGGGCCGGCCTGTAGTCCATGCGGTGCCATGGGCGATGATTTTCCCAGCCGTTGGGCCAGAGCCGCGCCATCCTTCTGAGTTATATGAGGCCCTAACAGAGGGGCTTTTATTATTCATCATTATGTTGATGGCCGTGGGGCGGCCTGTTTTGCGGGCGCGGGCGGGCTTTCTCTCTGGCTTGTTCCTTTTTGGCTATGCGTTCGCACGCGCCTTTTGTGAGCTGTTCCGCCAGCCTGATGATAATATCGGCTTCCTTGCTGGGGGCACCACAATGGGGCAGTTGCTCTGTGTGCCTATGGCCATCGCGGGGATTGCGCTGATGGTCTATGCCTTCCGCCGTCCTGCGCGGGAGCGTGATTGGGTAACGTCATGAGTTTGCCGCCGGTCATTCATTCATCTTTATTGCCTGTCCCGCATGGCTTTTGCTTGCGGCAAGGCGGTGTGTCACGCGCGCCTTATGAGAGTTTGAATGGCGGGGTCAATACGCAGGATGACCCTACCTATGTGCAGGAAAATAGACGGCGTATTGCCGCACTTGTAGGGGTGGAGGAGGTGCATCTCGCCGCCCTCCAACAAGTGCATGGGGCAGAGGTCGTGACGTTGCGAGGCTCTGAAGATGTGCCGTCCTTCTCTTGTGGTGCTTTACCAGAAGGGGACGGCCTGGTGACGGACTGCCCCACCATTGCACTAGGGATTGCCACAGCAGATTGCGCGCCTGTGTTATTTGCCTCGCATGATGGGCGTGTTGTTGGGGCTGCTCATGCGGGGTGGCGCGGGGCTGTAGCCGGTGTGTTGGAAGCTACGGTACAGCAGATGCGCGCTTTGGGGGCCGAGGGGATTCGCGCCGTGATTGGTCCGTGCATTGCGCCTGCTTCTTACGAGGTCGGTGAGGATATGCGGTGCGCTGTATTGGCTCATGAGTCCTCTGGGGAGAGGTTCTTTACACCGGCTGCACGCACGGGGCATTACCAGTTCGACCTTCCTGCATTTTGTCTTGCGTGGTTAGAGGCACTTCATGTGCGCGCAGAGTGGGTAGGGCGTGATACCGCAGCGGAATCATGTTTCTTCAGCCATCGCCGAGCTACGCTGAGAGGTGATGGGCGGACAGGGCGGCAGCTTTCTATTATTCGAGCAATTACACCATCATCGTGATAAAAAAATTGTCTTTTACGTGTTTTTCGGTTAGGGCAGAGCAGCCGTAGGCACCCCTGGAGGCCGTACGGTTATATTCATTTTTAGAACGCAGGAGCGTATAACGTGGCGAAAATAACGACACTGGAGATCTCCCAGCGCGCCAAAGCAGGTAAGGGGGCAGCGCGCGCTACACGACGTGAAGGGCTCGTCCCTGGCGTGGTATATGGTGGTAAGAAGGAGCCGGCCCTCGTCTCCATCGACCCCCGCATCATCATGAAGGAGCTGCATCGCGGTAGCTGGCAGTCTCGCCTTTATCAGTTCAATATTGGTGGTGAGCAAGTTCACGCGCTGATTCGTGATATTCAGTTCCATCCGGTGTCTGATGCGCCGATTCATATCGACTTCCTGCGTTTGGTCCCCGGCCAGAGCGTGCATGTGCAGGTTGGCATCACCTTTACCGGTGAGGAAGACGCCCCCGGCATTAGGCGCGGTGGTGTGCTGAATATTGCTCGTCACTCTGTGGATGTGGAAGTGCCTGTTGAGAATATTCCAGAGCATTTCACTGTGGACCTCAGCAAGCTAGACATCAACGACAATGTGCGTTGGGATGACCTCCAAGGCACGGAGCATGCAACACCAACGCTGCATATCCCCAACTTTGTGATTGCCTCTATCGCTCCGCCAACAGTGGAGGAGGAGCCTGAGGCCGGTGCTGAGGCTGAAGGCGCAGCGGCTCCTGCTGAGTCCAAATAAAGAGGTTATGCGGTTGTGAAGCTCTGGATCGGACTCGGTAATCCGGGCGCGTCAATGAGCCGCAACCGGCATAATATCGGCTTTATGGCCGTTGATGCGATTGCGCTACGCCACGGTTTTAGCCCGTGGCGTAAGCGTTTTCGCGGGGAGACGGCAGAAGGTATGGTCGGGCGGCAGAAGATTCTTCTCCTCAAGCCGCTGACCTACATGAATCTCTCTGGCGAGAGCGTGCAGCAAGCTGCGCATTTTTATAAAATCCCCCTTGAGGATATGACTGTTTTCCATGACGAGTTGGACCTCGCTTTTGGGAGGATGCGCGTCAAGCAAGGGGGCGGTGCAGCGGGCCATAATGGGTTGCGCTCTATGGATAAAGCATTGCCTAGCCCTAATTATTGGCGGGTGCGTCTAGGCATTGGCCATCCCGGTAGCCGGGAGCGGGTGCATGGCCATGTGTTGGGAGATTTCTCTAGCACGGAGCGGCCAGATTTAGAGCGATGGTTAGATGAGCTGGCCGATGCGACTCTATTACTCGCGCAGGATGAGCCAGAAGCCTTTATGACAAAGACAGCTCTGTGGCGGAGCTAAGGTAAATTGTAATATGCGCGTTGCTATGGGATAAAGGCAGACCATAAAACAGCGGCATTTTAGGAAAATGGGAGAGAGTGCATGGGGTTCAATTGTGGGATCGTGGGCCTCCCCAATGTTGGCAAATCCACCTTGTTTAATGCGTTGACGCAAACGGCCTCGGCGCAATCGGCAAATTATCCTTTCTGCACGATCGAGCCTAATACGGGCCGCGTGGCTGTGCCTGATGAGCGGCTAGAGGTCCTTGCTAAAGTGGGGCAGTCCCAGCGTATTTTACCCACGAGCCTAGAGTTTGTGGATATTGCTGGTCTGGTGCGGGGGGCCTCCAAAGGGGAAGGACTTGGTAATCAGTTCCTTGCGAATATTCGTGAGGTGGACGCCATCATCCATGTGCTGCGTTGTTTTGAAGATGATGACATTACCCATGTAGAGGGTGGTGTGGACCCTGTGCGTGATGCTGACATCATCGAGACAGAATTAATGCTGGCGGATTTAGAAAGCTTAGAACGCCGCAAAACAGGTTTGGAAAAGCGCGCCCGTGGCAATGACCGTGAGGCGAAAGAGCAGCTAGAGCTTATGGAGCCTCTATTAGCGGCGTTGCAAGCAGGCAAACCAGCTCGCACGGCCATCCCTGCGGGGAAGGAGGTTGAAGTTGCGCGCCTTCAGCTTATGACAACAAAGCCTGTTCTTTATGTCTGTAATGTGGAGGAGGCCGCGGCTTCCACCGGTAATGCCCTTTCAGAAAAGGTGAAAAAACGCGCCGAGGCAGAAGGGGCGGGCGTTGTGATTGTTTCTGCGGCGATTGAGGCAGAAGTCAGTCAGCTTGAGGAGGAGGAGCGCATTGAGTTCCTCGATGGTTTGGGGCTGAAAGATAGCGGATTGGACCGCGTAATTGCTGCTGGCTATCGGCTT
This sequence comes from Bombella sp. ESL0378, assembly GCF_009725845.1. Taxonomy (NCBI): domain Bacteria; kingdom Pseudomonadati; phylum Pseudomonadota; class Alphaproteobacteria; order Acetobacterales; family Acetobacteraceae; genus Bombella; species Bombella sp. ESL0378. The sequence goes on from NZ_WNIF01000010.1 coordinate 212,644, forward strand.
TTGGGCCTGCAAACCTATTTTACTGTTGGGCCAAAAGAGACACGCGCTTGGACAATCACCGCGGGCACTAAAGCTCCCCAAGCCGCGGCCGTGATTCATAATGATTTTGAGCGTGGCTTCATTGCGTGTGAGACCATCGCTTATGATGATTATGTCACCTATAAAGGCGAGGCTGGTGCGCGTGAGGCTGGTAAATTGCGCGTAGAGGGCAAGAATTATGTCGTACAAGATGGCGATGTGCTGCTCTTCCGCTTTAATGTGTGATTGTTATTGATGAAGGCACAGACCGTTCATCGCTCATCGCGTAAGCGTCCTTTAGGGGCAGCAATGTCGCGATTCGGCGATGGGCGGCATATGCGTATCGGTCTCCTTGGGGGGTCGTTTAATCCAGCGCATGAAGGGCATATTCAACTTGCCCGTAAAGCTCTGGCACATTTGCAGCTCGATCAAGTTTGGCTGATGGTCTCGCCGGGGAATCCGCTAAAATCCCGCATAGGGATGGCCCCTTTTGCGCAGCGTTTAGCCAGCGCGCGGCACCTTGCTGATGGGCGGCGCATCATCGCTGTGGATATTGAGCATCAATTAGGCCAGCATTTTACGGTTAAGACAGTGGCGTTGCTCAAGCAGCGTTTCCCTCATTGTCGTTTTATATGGCTTATGGGGTCGGATGGCCTAGCGCAGTTCTCCCGCTGGCGTGGTTGGCGGAAGCTGGCTCATTTGGTCCCCATAGCGGTATTACCGCGGCCTGGAAGTGTCATCCCTGCGCTAAAAGGGCGCGCGAGTTCTGTTTTGCGGCGGTATCGTCATGATGGCAGGGCAGCGTCTCTTTTGCTAAAAGCAGAAGGGGGGCCGGGCTGGACCTTTTTACTAGCCCCTCAAAACGCTATTTCATCAACGGCTTTGCGCGCCATTAGGAGTAAAAACGATTATCACCATGACTAAATCCTCCTCCCCTTCGTCTCATGAGGCACGGTTGGCCCGTCTTTTATCCGTTATTACCGAGAGTTTGGATGAGGATAAAGCTGAGAATATCATTACATTGGACCTGACAGGCCGCGCCGGTTTTGCGGAGCGCATGGTTATTGCCTCTGGTATGTCTGAGCGTCAGATTTCCGCTATGGCCCACCATTTAGAAACCCGTTTAAAAGAAGAGTCGCTAGCTCGCCCGCAGATTGAAGGGGAACAAGGGAGCGATTGGGTTTTGTTGGATGCTGGCGATGTTGTAGTACATCTCTTTATGCCAGAAAGCCGGGAGCTTTACGCGTTAGAGCGCATGTGGGGCGGCGATTTTGACCATGCGGATGAAGAAATCGCCGTTGAGTAAGAGACAACAAGGCGTGGGGCATATGGGATGAAGCTCATCGCCGTTGGGAAGTTAAAAGCTGGGCCAGAGCAAGAGTTACTCGCACGTTATAGGGCACGGCTGCGGCCCAAGCTTGAAGTTGTTGAGGTTGCTCAAGGGCGTGGCTCCCCTACTGAACAAAAACGGCGAGAGGCTGACGCCCTTTTAGCGGCCTGTCCCGATAATGCGTTTGTTATTGTATTGGATGAAGGTGGCCCGCTGATGGATAGTCCCGTTTTTGCTGCAAAGTTACAGCAATGGCAGGAAACAGGCCGACTTGTGTGCTTCATGATTGGCGGGGCAGAAGGGCTAGATGCCGCTATTATTCAGCGCGCCGATGCTCTTTTCTCACTAGGCAAGCTGACATGGCCTCATATGCTTGTGCGTGTGATGCTCGCAGAGCAGCTTTTCCGAGCGCAAGCGATTCAAATGGGGCATCCATATCATAAAGCCGGGCGTCCCTAGGGGGGGGCGGCTTTTAAGGAAGTTTTTTCTACAGAGGTCTTATTGGAGAGAGCGGCTCGGGGCTTCCTCGCCAAAAATATCGGAAGGAACAGAGGCCGTCTCTAGGTGGGTGTTTTCTGCCAATACGTTACGAATAGGTGCATTGACAGGCTGGCTCCCTTCGCTGCGCGCATAAATAAAGCCATGTGTTGGGTAGATGCTTCCCAAGCGGCCATCATTACCAGCAAGAGCCACGCGAACAGCTGACCAATCATTGGCAGGAGAGACATCCACAACACGCACATTACGGCTGACGCCGTTGGAGCTCCAATGGGATTGGTCAATGAGGATGGTGCGGCTATCAATCTGTTTGCGGACCACAGCGACATGGCCGAGAGGCATGTGGCGTGTGGGACGGAAGCTTAGCACAGCTCCCGCCTCTGGTTGTGTACCACGGGCATAAATCCCTTCAGCATGGCTCCACCAGTCACGTGCATTCCCACGAATATTGAAATCTGTATTTTGACGGACGAAAGCAACACACTGGAGAATATGCCCGTGATGACGGGATGTTCTATGGCTTCCATGACCTGTTTTTATCAATCGGCTTGCGTGACGCGTATAATGACGTGCTTCTGCGTTAGGGGTACAACAGGCCGCTGCAGAAAAAATCAAGCATGATAAAAACAACCGATTACCGGTACGGCGCATGGTGCATCTTCCCGTCTTACAAATCCAAACCGAAATGAATGTCGTTTTACCCGACGATGAGGAGGGATATACCAGAGACTCTATCTTTATGACAAGTTAAATATCAGCTTTTCATGAGCATATAATCTAAACAAGATTTAACATTGGTAAACATAAATAATAAAGAAAGATTTTGAGAAGAATAAAAAAGACCTTAACTAAATATTTACCAACAATATAGAAAGAGAGACATAATCTTCGATTGTAAAGATGGTGCAGATATTAAGCTCGCTTCATTTAACTTTTATTTTAAAGAATATTTTGTCAAAAATAAGGCTCTTCGCCGTGATAAGGGGTCATTTCTTGTTGAATGTCATGAGAGCCTATAAATTATAGGGGCAATATAACATGGATTATAGGTTTTTTCATGACATTAACGCTGCGAAAAGTAACCGTTACACCGATTCGGCAAAATTGCACTATCCTGTCAGACCAGTTGGGTCGTGCAGTTATTGTTGATCCCGGTGGGGAGAGCGTGCGCTTAGCCCAAGAGCTGGAGGGGCTACAGTTAGAGGCGATTCTGCTCACTCATGGGCATTTAGACCATGCAGGTGGTGCGGCAGACCTCAAAAAAATAGTGGAGGCGCGGCAAAAAAGCGAGTTTCCGATTCTTGGGCCCCTCAAGGAGGATTCGTTTCTTCTGCAAAGGATTGAAGAACAAGCCGCCACATTGGGGTTAGAGGGGATGAAAAGTGTAGAGCCCGATCGCTTTCTGCGTGATGGGGAGATTCTGTCTTTCTTAGGGTGCAAGATAGAAGTCGCACATATTCCCGGTCATACACCGGGGCATGTTGTGTTTTTATGGCATGAGGAAAAGCTTGCTTTAACGGGGGATACGCTCTTTCGTGGCACTGTGGGGCGGACGGACTTCCCTTATGGGGATGGGCGTCAGTTGTTAGAAGGCATTTGGGAGCGGCTGTTTTGCTTGCCAGATGAGACAGTCGTTTTGCCCGGGCATGGCTTACCCACCACAATAGGTGAGGAACGTCGCCATAATCCAGCCTTCCAACGGTAGGGCTTTAAGGAGGAGAGAGCTGTGAAATTAGGAAAGATAATAGGGTATTGTATCCTTATTCTTGGAGGCTGCTGTGGGGGATTTTATAGTACGCAGGCGGCAGAGCCCATAACACAAGCACAACCTCCTTTACCGTCCGTTTCTTTAACGATTACCGACCAAAAAGGACAAAAACATCCTTTTACGGTAGAGCTCGCCAAGACCCCACATGAGCAAGAGGTTGGGGAGATGTTTCGCAAGCAGATTCCTGCCAATCAAGGCATGTTATTCATTTGGCCGGTCGCGCAAAACACCGCCATGTGGATGAAGAACACTTATGTATCGCTTGATATGGTCTTTATAGATGATCAGAATCGTATTCATGCGATAGAAGAGCGCACAACCCCTTTGAGTGAAGGCATTATTAGTAGTCATGGTCCTGTTCGTGCTGTGTTAGAACTACCTGCGGGTACGACCGAAGCTTTAGGGATTGTTGTTGGGGATCGCGTTACAAGTCTTGCTTTGTCAGGCTCCGTAGAGTGAGTAATTCACGGGTAGCGTTTATAACGGGCGTTGCAGGCTTTATTGGCTCTTATGTCGCACGGGCTCTATGTACACAGGGCTGGAGCGTTTTAGGAATCGACACAGAGCAATCAGCCCCCGCCCTAGCCCCTTTAAGGCTTGCTTCCTTACGGGGGATGGCGCGGTTTCAATATGTTAAAATGGATGTATGCGACCAAGACGCTCTCACAACGCTCCTCGCCAAACATACAGAAATTGATACGGTGTTGCATTTCGCGGCGCGAGCAGGCGTGCGGCAATCGCGCCTGAATCCTCATGCCTATATTAAGGATAATATAGCAGGGCAGGTGTCCTTATTAGAAGCATGCCGTGTTTTACCGCATTTAAGGCACAGCCTTTATGCGTCTTCGTCTTCGGTTTACGGACCAGCGACTTCGTTGCCATTTTCCGAATCCGTGCCTTTAGAAGGGCAGGCGTCCTTTTATGCAGCAACTAAACGGATGAACGAACTTACTGCGCAGACATACAGTCATCTTTACGGGTTTGCGCAAACAGGCTTACGGTTTTTTACAGTCTATGGCCCAATGGGGCGACCCGATATGGCGTGTTATGGTTTTGCCCGCGCGATTCGGGATGGTATTCCCCTGACATTGTGGGACGAGGCCGGCCTCGCACGGGACTTCACCTATATTGATGATGTTGTAGAGGCGATTCTCTTATTGATGGATACACCACCTCAGCGGGGCACAAGCCGCGTATTTAATGTTGGCTATGGTCAGCCACGCCCTGTGGCGGAGCTTATCAAGGGGCTAGAGGTAGCTTTGGGTCAAAAGGCTATTGTGCAGAGAGCTCCAAAACCATTCGAAGATGTTTTAAAAACATGGGCTGATACAACATTGCTTCAGCAAACTATTCCATGGCGCGCTCGGACCTCGCTGGAGGATGGCGTACAGAGTTTTGGTGCGTGGTTCATGCAAAACTCACCTTTATGAGAGGAATGAAAAGTTTTTTTCATTTTCCTATTTTTTGGGGTTGCGTGGGTTTTGTGGTGTGGGTATAAGGCGCTCTACCGGCGGCGCTGGGGCGGGAGTTCTGGGGTTGTTTGGGTGGTCATTGAGAATTGAATATTGGTTAATAAGTAGAGACTGGAAGGGAT